>RFKS01000213.1 GCA_003694205.1 Alphaproteobacteria bacterium
CGGGCATGATGTTCCTGATAGCACCCCTTGCGTCGGCCATGAAAATGGGGGGCACGCACGACGTTCGGCAAGCCCGATGCGGTCGAGCTTCTGAAGCGCAGCTTCGTTCCCTGCCGCGATGGCTATCTGTTCTACCCCACCCGCTGGAGTGGCGGTCGCCTCGTCACGAAGGCGGAGTTCGACCGCATGACGGCCTATTGGGAACGGGCGCTGGGTCGCCGCGCGGTGTGGCTGCTGGTCGGCTTCGCCTTCCTCGTGTTTCTCTTCTGGTCCCTTGCCGCACCCGCCCTCGAACCGCCGGCTTGGGTGGAGGATGCGGTGACCGGCGGCGTTGTGGCCGTGATCTTCGGCCGCATCCTGTGGGTGACCACTTTGCCTTGGCGTCTCGTCAGGGGCAGGCCCGCAGTCGCGCCGCCGCGGCACGCCGCCGAGATGCGGCGCGAGATGCGGACTCTCTTCGGCTGGCGTTTCGTCATTCTGACGCTGATCATGACGGGGGGATTGTTCGCGCACACGCTTGCGGCAGAAGACAACGGCTATGGCCACTGGCTGGCGGTCGCCGGTAGCGCCATTCTGTTCGGCTTTTCCCTGTGGCACCTGGTCCAGAAGCTGCGGGACGACGGATAGCGCCGAGCCGGTCGAAGCGACCAGGCGCGCCGTGGCCCCCCCCTCAGTAATTGATCGCCGGGCTGCCGGCGGGACAGAACGACCCCGCAAGGCGCATGCCAGCGGGATCGGTGCACTCGAGGCTGTGGAGCTGCTTTCTCGGCAGGAAGATGACGTCGCCGGGACGCACCGCGGCGCGCGCACCTTCGGTCCACATCTGGCCCTCACCCGAAAGGATGAGGATGGTCTCCTCATAGAGATGGTGATGGGGCGCGGCACGCGAGCGCGGGATTTCGCCAATGAAGAGTGTGATCTCGCGCGCGCCGGTCTCGGGACCGACCAGCACCTGATAGAAGCGGTCGGCCATCGCCTGTCTGAGCGCCGGGTCGACGCCATGGACACGATCCGGAACGGTCCCGTCGAAGGCACCGCCGCCTACGCCCGGTCGAGGCTCCGTCCCGGACCCAGAGACGGTGGCGAAAAGCACCATCGGGTCGCCGTCGGCCGCCGCCCGGATGCTCTCTCCCGCACGCACATGAAGGCCGCTTTCGGGAGCCACCGGGAAGGGCCGGTCGGCAATTGTCACCGTGCCATGGCCCGCGGCGACAAAAAGGACCGTTTCGCCGTCACCAAAACCGAGTGGCGCCGTCGCCTTCCTGCCGGCCTCGAGGCGGTAGAGCGAAAGCAGGCCGGCACCGTCGGCGGATGTGACAATGGGCAGGATGCGCCAGCCGCCCGCCTCGTCGGCCGTCGCCGTATCCGGCGTGCGGACGAAGGCGCCGCCGTCGAGAAGCGCCTTGCCTCCCACCTGCGGCGTTAAGGGAATGTCCGCCGTCGCCCGGCGCTCGTCCTCGCTCGCCTCGGCATAGCTGTCGCTGAGTGCATTGTGGCTACCGTCGCAATAGGGCGGGGTGCGCGTCCGCTTGCAACAGCAAAGCAGCACTTCCTCACCGTCCGCGCGAGCGCGGAAGACGACGGGCTCGATGCCGGTGCCCTTGTGCGAGCCGTCGCAAAAGGGCTGCGTGGCACTGCGCCCGCAGGCGCACCAGGCGTAGGAACGCCCCTTCCGACCGAGCGTCACAAGACAGGGTTTCGCGCGCGCGACAAGCGGTTCGGCCATCACATACGCCCTCGCACCGACGACATACCCATGCCCGCTACCGCTCAGAAATGAAGGCGCAGGTCAAGCCCGAAGGTGCGCGGCCGCACCGTGAGGAAGGCGAGCGGATCCTGCGCCGAGTTGATGGCGTCGACCTGCGCCCGCTTGTCGGTGAGATTGCGTGCAAAAAGGGTGACATCCCATTTGTCCGAGCTGAGGCCGAGCTTGAGATTGACGAGCGCGTAATTGTCGAGTGGGACATTGAAGGGGCTCGCGGCGCGGAATTGCGTCTGGGTCTTGCCGCGATAGCTGATGTCGAGCCGTGCGACGCCGTCGATGCCGCTTTTTACCTCATGCCGGTACTCGGCGGAGGCGAATCCCTGGAAATCGGGCACATTGGGGATCGGATCACCCTTGGTGCCGGCATTGGGGTCGAACCCCGGCGCCGCCGGATCGGACAGCGGTTGGTCCTCGGTCAGCCGTGCATTCTGCACCGAGCCGCCGAAGGCCAGCTCGAAACCGGGCACCGGTCGCAGCGTGACATCGAACTCGAAGCCGTCAATGCGCGCCTGGCCGGCATTGGAGATGACGGGAAAGGCGCCCGAAGGGTCGAGACCCTCGACCTGGATATTGTTCCAGAAGATGAGATAGCCGGCGAGATTGAAGACCACCCGATTGTCCGCCAGCGCGCCCTTCCAGCCGAGCTCGTAATTCCAAAGGGAATCGGGATCAAAGCCCTCGGGCACCGTGACATTGAAGGGGTTGATCGCGGCATCGTTGGTGCCGCCGATGCGGAATCCCTCGGCGGCCGTGAAATAGACGAGATGATCGTCATCGACGCGCCAGGAGGCATTGGCCTTGACTTGCGTCGTGTTGCCGTCTGTGGCGATGTTGACCTCGCGGGTGCCGCTGTCGAAGCCGACGAAGGGTTTCGTTTCCTTGCCGACCGAGGAGAAATCGAAAGTATAGTAGCGTACGCCGCCGGTGATGCTCAGGCGATCGGTGACGTCGACCGTGACCTCGCCGAATCCCGCCCATTCGTCGATATTGTCATTCTTGAAGCGACCGAAGATGGCGGCATTGGGCGGCCCGTCGAGGAAGAAGTCCTTGGTCACGTCGAAGGGCCCGAGCGGCAGCCCGCTGTTGATGTCGGTGGCCAGCACCTGGACCTCGAACTTCTTCTTTTCGTGCGAATTGAAGGCGCCGACGACGAAATTGACGGGGCCGGCGAATTTCGAAGCGAAGCGGACCTCGGTGCTGCGCACCTTGCGCTCCTGCGGCTCGAAGGTGAGCCCTGGGACGGGAGCGCCGAAGAAGAGCAGGATGGGCGTCGAATCGAAGCGGAAATCGATCTCGCGATCAAAGAAATTGGTGGTCGCGAAGAAGGTGCCCCACGCCGTCTCGTAGGATCCCTTGACGCTGTAGAGCGTGATGTCTTCGTCCCAGTTGTTGACCGTGAAGTCCTGGTTGGTGAGATCGCCGAGCGGCGGGGTGGCGAAGCCGAAGGTCTGGAGATCGGCGAGATAGCCGGGCGCATAACGCGGCGAGAAGCGCGACGAGCCACCGACGTCGCGGCTCTGAATCACGGCGGCGGCGCTGAGGTCAAGATCGGGTGTCGGCAGCCAGCGCAAAGCGAAGCGCCCGCCCGCGATCTCATTGTCATTGATGTTCTTCTGCCCCAGCCGGACATTGTCGACGAAGCCGGAGTCGTTCGTGTACCAGCCGACCGCGCGGAAGGCGAGCTTGTCCGCGACGATGGGCAGGTTGACCATGGCGTCAACCTTGTAGTTGGTGCCGCCCTTGCGGGTGTCGGAAATCTGCGCCCCGCCACCAGCATCGATGGCGCCGGGGTCAGGCGCGTTCGGGATGAAGCGGATGGTGCCGCTCATCGAGCTCGCGCCATAGAGCGTACCCTGCGGGCCCTTGAGGACCTCGACGCGGGCGAGATCGTGGAGCTCGATGTCCGCCTGCCGGCCGCCGCCGTCCTGCTTGTTGCGCGCGGTGATCACCGCCTCGTCATAATAGACGCCGACGGTGGCGGCGCCCGACGAGTTGATGCCGCGGATGACATATTCCTTGTCGCCGGGGCCAAGGTCCTGGAACTGCAGGCCGGGGATGAAACCGGCGATGTCGAAGAATTCGGTTGCCAGCAGATCCTGGATGTCGTCGCCGGTGAAGGCCTGGATGGTCGCTGGCACGTCCTGAAGGCGCTGTGCGCCGCGCTTGGTCGCGGTGACCGTGATTTCCTCGATTTCGAATCCGGCCTCGTCACTCGTCTGTGTCTGCGCCTGGGCGTGGGCATGCAGCGTCGGGCCCATGACGGCGAGAAGCGAGACCGAAGCCATGAGCGCAAGGGTTCGCCGCTTCGTCCCGACGGGGGTAACAGGCAATATGGCGCTGTTCACGTTTGCATGATGTTTGGACACCGGCTTTCCTCCCGCTTGCTGTGTTCCGACCTGGTGCGATCTTCGCAGCGCCCGGGCTGCATCGAACTCCGGCCGGTTTCCGGTAACGGTGCCGTTCCGCCCGGCACCGCTCTACTTTCCATTTTCACCTGAATTCATGGAGATTGGCAAGCAATATTTTAACTCTAAAACGATGGCCTTCAGCAGCCCCGCCAAGCAGCCTGTGCGGACAGGGCTGGCCAGTTGCCCTTCTTTATTTTATGCTTGAAACGAATGGCGAGGCTGACGGCGCATGTGGCGACCCCCAGAGCGAATCCGGCATCAGGTGCGGCCCGGCCGCTGGCCGACCGCGGACGAAGCGGCGGCATCGCGGCTCTTCAGCCCGCTGCGACTCGGCCCGCTCGAGCTCCGTCACCGCACCTGGGTCCCGGCGATGGTGCCCTGGCGGGCCACCGAAGACGGTCATGTCACCGACGCGGTGATCGACTGGTATCGACGCTTTGCCGCGGGCCGGCCGGCAGCGCTGGTCGTTGAGGCGACGGGAATCCGCGACATTCCTTCGGGACCGCTCCTGCGCATCGGAGACGACCGGTTCCTGCCGGGACTCGAGAGTCTTGTGCGCGCGGTCCGGCGGGCGAGCGGTGGCGAGACCCGTCTTTTCATCCAGCTCATCGACTTTCTCACCATCCGCCGGCGGCCCGATCCGGAAAAATTCTTTCGCCGTTATCTCACGATCACACGCCGGCACCGCCAGGCGCTCGGCATGCCCGATGATGCGCCCGAGGCAGCGGTGCGGACGCGCCTGCTCGCGCTCTCTGACACAGCGCGCCGTGAAATCCTTGACGCGCGCGAGCGGGAGTCGCTCGAGCGCGGCTATCGCGAGCGGGTGACCGACATGCACCTGCCACACATCGCCGACCTGCCGCAGGCCCTGCCGGAGCTGTTCGCCACCGCGGCAGTGCGCGCGCGCAAGGCAGGTTTCGATGGCGTCGAGCTCCACTATGCCCATGCCTACACGATGGCCTCCTTCCTTTCCGCGCTCAATGACCGGCCGGACGGCTATGGCGGAACACGGGAGAACCGCGTCCGCCTGCCGCTCGAGGTCTATCGCGCGGTACGGGCGGCAACGGGCGACGACTTTGTCGTCGGCTGCCGCTTCCTTGCCGAGGAGTGCATCCCGGGCGGCAGCACGCTCGCCGACGCCGTCGCCTTCGGCGCCGCCTTTGCAGCCGCCGGCATGGACTTCCTCTCGCTGTCGCGGGGCGGCAAGTTCGAGGATGCGGCACAGCCGCGGGTTGGCGAGGCGGCCTATCCCTACACCGGGCCTTCCGGCTATGAATGCATGCCCTCCTTCATCTCGGACGCGCAGGGACCCTTCGGGCGCAATCTCGAACCGGCGGCGCGGGTGCGTGCGGCGGTGCGCGAGGCGGGGCATGAAACACCTGTCGTCGTCACCGGCGGCATTCACGGCTTTGCACAGGCGGAGGCGATCCTGGCCGCGGGCCGGGCCGACATCATCGGCTTCGCCCGCCAGGCGCTGGCCGATCCCGACTGGTTCCGCAAGGTCCGCGCCGGGCGCGGTGCCGAGGTGCGGCTGTGCACCTACAGCAATTATTGCGAGGCCCTCGACCAGAAGCACAAGGAGGTGACCTGCAAGCTCTGGGACCGCGTCGGACTCGATGCGCCGGGCGTGAAGAAGACTGCGGACGGCAAGCGACGGCTCACCGCCCCGGCCTGGGACGAGAAGGACACGGTCAGGGCGTGATCTCACCCCAGTGCGCGACCACATGCTCCGCGCTGCGCAGGCTGACGGCGTGATTGGTGAAGTTCGGATTGACCGCACCGGCGGTGGGAAAGAGCCCGGGGCCGGCGATGACCAGATTCTCGATGTCATGGGCCCGGCCGAAGGAATCGGTGACCGAGGTGCCGGGGTCATCGCCCATGATCGTACCGCCCATGAGATGCGCCGTGGCGAGCGGCCCGTTCCACGCCTCGGCGGCGCCGGCGGCGGCGAACACGCGCAGGCCCTCCGCCTTTGCATGCTCCCAGAGGGCGAGCGAATCGGTACTGAAGCGGTGCACGAGGCGCGGCAGGCGCGTACCGCCGGGCCCCTCGCGCGAATCGAGTTCGATGCGGTTCTCCGGGTCGGGCAGCTCCTCGCCCATGGCCAGCATGTTGCCGAAATGCCGGACCGCGCGGCGCATGAAGGTGTCGAGCGCCGCGCCGTAGAGATCGGCGCGCGAGATCGCGATACCGAGGAGATCATTGGGTTTCACCGCCGGCGCGATGAGCCACTGATAGCTGCCGAAGGCGCCCTCGCGGCCGGTCTTTCTGTAGCCGTCGCGACAGGTGAGCTGTGCGCCGGTGACCCCCATATGGGGCTCGGTCTCGTCCGCGAAGAGGCCGCCGACGCTGGCGATCGTGTGGGCCATCACATGGCGCCCGACGAGGCCCGACGCATTCGCCGCGCCCGCGGGCCAGATTTCGCAGGCAGAGTTGAGCAGGATGGCCGGATTGTGCACCACCGAGGCGGCAAGGACGACGATGTCGGCCGGCTGCGTCTTCGTCTCGCCATTCTCCACATATTCGACCGCTGCGACGCGGGCTTTCGTGCGCGGCAAAAGACGCGTCACATAACAGCCGGCGCGAAAGCGGGCGCCCGCGGCTTCGGCGTCGCGCTTGTAGGTGACGAGCGGATTGGCGAGCGCCCCGATGGGACAGCCGGCATCGCACCAGCCGTCGTAAAGACAGGCCGGCCGCCCCTTG
Source organism: Alphaproteobacteria bacterium (assembly GCA_003694205.1). Classification (GTDB taxonomy): domain Bacteria; phylum Pseudomonadota; class Alphaproteobacteria; order Sphingomonadales; family Rhodothalassiaceae; genus J134. The sequence goes on from RFKS01000213.1 coordinate 6,877, forward strand.
TATTCGACCGAGGTGATCGCCATCGGCATCGGCGCCGTCCGGAGCCCCAGTGCGTCAAAGCCGCGGGCGATGATGCGCGCCTGCGCGAAGGTGGCCAGCGGTGGCATCGGATAGGGCGCGCCGGGCGGGCGCCAGATCTCGGCTTCGGCGTCTCCGGAGAGGCCGACCTCGGCCTGGATGCGGTCATAGAAGGGGCGCAGGTCGTCATAGGCGATCGGCCAGTCGAGTCCGCGGCCGTGAAGCGTCCGGACCCGGAAGTCCTCCTCGTGCAGGCGCGGCCAGGTGCCGTAATGATGGAGCGCCGCGCCGCCGTACCCCCAGCCGGCATTGAAGTTGTAGGCAAGCGGATGGTCGCCGCCGCTCGCCACCCGCGGACCGCCCCAGCGCAGGCGCCGGGCATGGATCTGCGAGGAGACGAGATCGCCCGTGCGCCAGGGCGGCCCGGCCTCGAGAACCACCACCGCCTTGCCGGCCTCCGCCAGCTTCGCGGCATAAAGTGAGCCCGC
>RFKS01000025.1 GCA_003694205.1 Alphaproteobacteria bacterium
CGATCTCGGCCTTCATCTGCTCGAGATAGGACTCCTTGGCCACACCCATGCGGAGCAGCGTCTGTTCGAACTCTTCCGGCGTCTGGCCGAGGCTTTCCGCCTGTCGGCTGAAGGCGTCGTTGGCTTCCTCGTCGGAGATGACGAGCTCGAAATTCTTCGCCTCCTGCAGCTTGAGCTTGTCGTCCACCATGTTGCGCACGACCTGCTCCTGAAGACGGGCGAACTGCTGCTGGTCGCGGACGCCGCCGATCGAGGCGATCGTGAGGCGCAGCCGCTGCACCACGTCATAGGCGGAAATCGGCTCGTCATTGACAAGCGCCACGATGCGCTGCGGCACCACGAGGCCGTCCTGCTGCGCCTGCTGCGCCCGTGCCGCACCGGTGGTGAGGCAAAGGGGCCCAAGCGCCAGCACGGCAAGGCCGGCAACCGCAATGATCTGGCCAAATCCGTGGCGGTTCTTCATGCCGCTTCCGACTAGTCTGTTTCTCATGCGACCCACTGTTCGTCCTGCCACGTGACGCTAGTCCCGGAATGGGGCGAGATTGGGGACCGCGACCGGTTTCAGCCGAGCCCGCGCAACCGGATCCGGAAGATCACCGAAGTGCCGGGGCGGAAGTCGCGGTCCTGGGTGAATCGCTTGCGCACGGTGACGCCGAATTCCAGGCAGCATTCGTCCCTGTACAGCACGCCGCTTTCCCATTCAATGGGTTCGGCCCGGCCGCGCAGGGTCTCGATCAGACCGCCGAAGACATTCCAGCGTTCGGTGACGCCCCAATGCGCGTCGAAGCGCACCTCCTCGCGATCCTCGCGCCCCGACTGCTCGAGCCCGCGCTTGACGCGGAGATAGCCCGCATTGACACGGAATCGGTCGGGACCGAGACGGGCGACGAGCTCGTTGCGTCGGGGGGCAAGGCCATCCTTGTCGAATTGCCCCTCATAGCTGAGACCGAGCCAATCCTGCCAGTCTAGGTCGACCGCGGCGACGACGTCGGAAAGCTTGTCGGCAAGGCCCGTGCCGTCGGCAAGGACGTTGCTCTCGTCGCGCACGCGGTAGGACTGGCCGGCAAGGGCATCGAGCGTGAAGTCGCCGCTCGCAAGCCCGTAGCGCAAACCATAAGTGGCGCGGCTTCCACTTTCCCAGATATCATAGCCGGGCGCGCGGTCGAGCGCGAACAGGTTGCCGGCATTGATCTCGAAGGTGCGGCTGTCCTCATTCGGTATACGGCGCAGCTTGCCGCCCTTTGGCATCGCCACCAATTGAATGATGGGCTCGATGGTCTGGGACACGCCGCCGCGGGTGCTGATGAAGGGCCAGGACAGGGTGGCGGCGGCGCGCGCGAAACCGCGCACGGTCGTACCACCATCAACGGCGAAACGGGGATCGTCGAAGCGGCCGGCGTCACGGACATCATAGACATCCCCGCGCAGCGTCGCATCGAGGACGATGCGCTGGCCGAGCGGGGTGATGAAGGGTGCCTCCCATTCGACCCTGGTCGAGGCGCGGCGCGTGTCGGCGCCATCGGTGCGGACGATCTGGATGCTGTTGAAGCGGGCGCTCACCGTGCCGCCGAGAACGCCGGGGGCGCTGACGAAGCTGGCATCGATCCAGGGCAGGGCCTGCGCGGTCAGGCCGGCGCGGTCCTCGATCCGGAGTCCCTGGAAACCAAGCAGCTCGCCGCGCACATAGCTGCGGTCGAAGAATCCTTCGAGCTTGTAGTCGTTGACGAAGGTATCGGCGTCGGAGAAGTCGTAGACCCGCGGATAGGTGTCATCACCGGTGAATTCGACCTGGTAGGTCGACTGCCAGTTTGCGCCGTGCAGAAAGCGGCCGCTGGAGAAGATATGGCCGCGAAACCCCTTTTCCTTGCGCCCGGTGAGCACACCCGAGGGCAAGTCACCATGGGTCACCGAGCCGGCGATCTCGAAGCGGCCGTTCCGCACATATTGCCGGTAGAGCGTCGCCAGCGCCGGCGACTCGCTGGTCGTGAGGATCGGTGTGATGGTGAGGTCGGAAGAGGGTGAGATGGCCCAAGTATAGGGCAGCTCGACGACGAATCCGAGCTCCTCGCTGGTGCGGATCTCGGGCACGAGAAATCCGCTCGCATGGGTGTTCGTGGGATCGGGGTGCGAGAAATAGGGAAGCCAGGCGACCGGTACCCCGAGAATGTCGAAATAGACATTCTGATAGCGCAGGCGGCGGCCTTTCTTGTCATGCTCCACCTTGAGCGCGCGGATGCGCCAGAGTGGCGTTCCATCGGGATCTTCGGCGCAGGCCGGGCACGGCGAATAGACGACCCGTTCGAGCGTGCTCTCGCCACCTGCCTGCCGCTCGCCGCGGCGTGCCGCGAGGCGGGCTCCGTTCTCGAGGATGAGATGCGCATTCTCGATGATCCCGGCACGCAGGCTGTCGTGCAGCTCGACACGGGTCGCGCGCAGAACCGCGCCGTCGGGGTTGGTGATGCGCACGCCCGCATCGGCGATCGCCGTGTCCTTCTTCTCGTTGTACCGCACCTCGCCGGCTTCGAGCAGATAGCCGTCGTGGATCATCACCACATGGCCGCGGAGGACGAGATCGCCGGTCTCGGGGTCGGTGAAGGCCTGATCGGCGGAAAAGACGACCTCAACCTTTTGGCCCTGATCCGCCGTTTCCGCTGCGGCCATTGGCATGGCGGGCAGGAGCAATAGGGCGACGAGGCTGAAAAGGCAGCGGGCGCGGAACAAGGGCGGGCTTTCTCTTCTTGCGGCGGCGGGCGGACGCGGTCGAAGCACCGACTTGATACCGCCTAGCCCGCGGCGGCGCAATCCGCGCGATCGGCGTTGCGGCAAGCGTCTTTCCATCGGGCGAGGGGGGCGCTATGAAGGCCGGCGCCGGTCCGGCCCGCCGGGCACCACAGCGAGAGTGGAGATCCTGCGATGAGAATTGAATTCACGTCCCCCCAGTTCCCCGCCAGCGGGGCGCTCGTCGTCTTCGCTGCGAAAGGCGCTGATCTCGCCGCATCGGCGGCTGAGGTCGACCGGCTGACGTCGGGTGCACTCGGCCGCGCGATCAAGGCGAGCCGCTATGACGGCAGCCGCGGCGACGTGGTTGAAATTCTGGCGCCGTCCGGTCTCGATGCCAGCCGGGTAATTCTCGTCGGTCTCGGCACGCCCGGGGAGCTGACGCCCGTCGAGTTCGAGAAGATCGGCGGACAGATCACCGCCCGCCTGCTGACCAGCGGCGAGGCGCGGGTGACGGTTCTTCTCGACGA
>RFKS01000214.1 GCA_003694205.1 Alphaproteobacteria bacterium
GAGAAGAGCCACCGCATCAGCGGATTCATGTAGGCAAGCCGCCGCAAGGGGCCGGTGGCCTCGAAGAAGACGGTGATGTCGGGGATGCCGGTCGAATGCCAGGCGGTCGAGACATCGCCCCAGGAGACGGCGATCCCCTGCCGCTCGCCATCAGGAAAGCGGAAAGTCTTCTCGAGGGGGCGCTCGAGGTCGACAATGCGCCCGCCGCGCCGTGCGAGCCGCCCATGCGCAATCCCTTCGATCGCCGTCTTGGCGGTGCCGCGCGAGGTCTTGCCGAGCCCCATGATGGCGAGATCGAGTTCGCTCGCATCGGGCAGACGCCGCTTCATGTGCGCGGCAAGGCAGTCGGAGGGAACGACGTCGAAGCCGCAGCCGGGCAGCAGCATGACACCTGCCTCCTTCGCCTCGGCGTCGCGCGCGGCAAGCGCCTCGAAAACCGCAATCTCTCCGGTGATGTCGAGATAGTGCGTGCCCGTGCGCAGGCAGGCGTCGGCCATCGGCTTGGAGGTCGCGGAGAAGGGTCCGGCGATATGAAGAACCACATCCACCTCGCCGAGCGCATCGTCGAGCGCCGCCCGGTCGTCGAGCGCAAAGGCGCGGCAGAGAAAACCGAGGCGTTCCGCGAGCGCACGGGTCTTCTCCGCATTGCGCCCGGCGAGCGTCGGCGTCATGCCAAGCGCCTTCGCCCGTTCGGCGACGAGCACGCCGGTATAGCCCGTTGCGCCATAGATCAGGAAGCGCATGACCTCTCTCCTGTTTTTCGCCTCAGCGGTTACTGATGAAAGCCCGGATATCCGCCGCGAGCCTTTCGAGGCTTGGACCGTGCACATACATCATGTGCCCCGCGGGATAATAGGCGAAGGTGATCCGCTCGGGCACCACGCCATTGCGTGTCAGCGCGTATTCGGCGCCGAAGAAGGGCGTCGCGAAGTCGAAATAGCCGGCGGCATTGAAGACCCGCAATGCCGCATTCTCACGCATTGCCTTGCCGATATAGGGAGCGACATTGAGATAGCCCTCGCCGAAGCGGCCCTCGAGTTTCCAGTTCCAACGGCCGCCGAGACCGCCGATCGTGCTGTATTGCCGCTCGAGATCGACGCCAAGCTGGTCGCGCAGATAGGCGTTGACGGCCGCCGTATAGGCGCCGTCGATGCCATAGAAGGAGGGATCGTTGTCGGGTCGCTCGCCAGCGGCGTCGTAATCAACGCCGGTATAGCGGCTGTCAAGCCGGCCCACCGTGCGCCCGCGATCACGCAGCAGCTCCTTCATGAAACGCTGCGGCGAGACGCGCAGATTGGCGCGCTCGAGATAGTCTTCCCGGAGCCCGGTGAAATAGGCGAGCCGCGACCGTACCCGGGCCCGCTCCTCGGCGCCGAGGCGATCGCCTTTCAGAAGGGCGAGGATATAGTCGCCGCGGGCGAACTGCCGCGCCTCCTCGAGAAAGGGCTCGAGCTTCGGTTTGCCGGGCACCTTGTCGTGATACCAGGCGGTCGCTGCCATCGTCGGCAGATTGACGACATGCGCCATCTCGTTGCCGGGATCATCCGCCTGCACCGAGAAATCGAGAATGGTCGAGATGAGGATGAGGCCGTTCAGGGCGACATCGTTGTAGCGTCCCTCGAGCGCATTCGCGAGCGCCGCCGTGCGCGTCGTACCATAGCTCTCGCCGCCGATGAATTTGGGGGAATTCCAGCGCCCGTTCTCGCTCAGCCAGCGGCGGATGAACTCGCTGATCACGGCCGCATCCTCATTGATCCCGTAGAACTCCTTTGCATCGTGCTTGCCCAAGGCCTTGGAAAAACCGGTGCCGACGGGATCGATGAAGACAAGATCGGTGACATCGAGCAGCGACTGCGGATTGTCGACGATGGCGAAGGGCGGCGCGGCGTCATCCTGCGCATCGGAGGGCACGACGACGCGCTTCGGCCCGAAGGCACCCATATGAAGCCACAGCGAGGCCGAGCCCGGCCCGCCATTGTAAAGGAAGGTCACAGGGCGCCGTGTCGGGTCCTTGGTGTCGCTTTTGATATAGGCGATGGAAAAGATCGCCGCCTTCGGCTTGCCGTCCTTGTCTTTCAGCACCGTTTCCCCCGCGGTGGCGCGATAGGCGACGGCGACGCCGCCGAATTCGCCGCGGAGGTCCTTGACCCAGGTCCTGGGCTCATAGGTGGGCGGCGGCGGCTTTGCCTCGTCAGCAAGGGCGGGTGTGGCAAGAAGGAAAAGAAAGAGGGCGGCAAGGCGGTCAAGACGGCGCATGATAGTCCCCGGCTGTTGCGACTTCTTCGGGCGCCCATCGGACGCGTTTTCCGCGCCGACGGTAAAGGAGATGCCAAGTCGCGGCAAGCGCCCGACGAGTCAGGACGAGGACGCCTCTACGCCTTCCACCGCCGTCTCTTCCGCGAGCACCCGCCGCGCCCGGTTCAGCACCGTGCCCGGGGCCTCGCCGGGCATGATCTCGAAGCTTACCGCTGCCAACCGTACGCTGAGTTCGGGTCCCTTGAATTCATTCCCGCGGCGGGCGGATGCCTGCCTGCCATCATCACGTTTCGGCCGGTCGATGGCGCGCACCCGGAAGGGGTAGGATTCGACGAGCTCCGCCACTTCGGCCAATGCGGAATCCAGGTCCTGTTGCGACATACCCAAGAAAAGGCCCGCCACCTGATCCGTGTTGACGCGGAACAGGCGGCCTCGCAGACGCTGCAGCAGCCGAGAGAACACAAAGTGTCGCACCTGTTCCGCGGTCTCCTCGCCGAAGCGCAGGGCAATAGGGGAAAGGTCGCGAATCTCGATCAGGGCAAGTGCCGCCGGTGCGGAAAGTCGCGAGATCGCCTCATGAAGCGCGCGTCGCGATCCCATCGTCGCGCCCGATTCGCGCGATGGCAGATGAAAACCAAGCCGCTCCATGACCCATGCAAGCGGCCGCAAGCTCAGCATGCTTCTCACCCCCGCCGATGACGACACCTGCGGTAGTATGAGCGGGAAATGGTTGCAGGGCAATCGCAACGCATCTGCATGTGCGACAAAGGAAAACGTGCCCGGCCCCCCATGGGGAACCGGGCACGATGGTACGCGTTACGCAACTCGCAGCGGCACGCACTCCGCCGACTGCTTGATCGGCCGCCTGGTCAGGCCGCCTTTTCGGTGGCGACCGTTCCGGCGGTTTCGCTCCAACGCTTCTGGATCACCGCGAAGGCATCGCGGTTGGCCTTCAGCGTCAGTTCGCTGACCTCGCGAATCGTCTCGTAGCCCGAGCGCGCGAAGTTCTGGACGAACTCGACCTGCTTCTGGGCGTTGACCTCCGGCGTCTTGCCATTGAGGATCTCGCGCGTGGCGCCGTTCATGTCCTCGAGGGCCTTCTTCACCGCCTCGGCCTGCTTTTCGCCGGCCGCACGGTAGCCCTCGAAGGCAACCCGCTGCGCCTCGACGAGCGCCTCGATGGTCTTTTTCTGCGCCTCGAGCACGGCATCGAGGTCAAAAAGCGGAAACTTGAACAGACCCGCAAAGGCATCCGCCTGAGTCTGGGTCTGGGTCTGGGTCTTCCTGGTCGTCGTGGCCATGGTCACTCTCCACATTCCGGAAATGCTGCACCGCAACATCACCCCGAATATGGAGTTTTCTGCCCAACTGTCAAGAATAATTTTGTGCGCTGCACAATTTCTTAGAGACCGAGGCAGATATATTTGGTCTCGAGATATTCCTCCAGTCCCTCATGCCCGCCCTCGCGGCCGATACCGGACTGCTTCATGCCGCCGAACGGAGCCACCTCGGTCGAGATGATACCGCTGTTGACCCCGACGATCCCGGTCTCGAGTGCTTCCGCGGTACGGAAAATACGCCCGACGTCGCGCGAAAAAACATAGGACGCGAGCCCGAACGGTGTGTCATTCGCAAGGGCGATCGCCTCCTCCTCGCTCTCGAATCGAAAGATCGGTGCCACCGGCCCGAAGGTCTCCTCATCAAACAGGCGCATGCCGCGCGTCGCATCGACGATCAGCGTCGGCTCGTAAAAGGTGCCGCCCAGCGCATGCCGCTTTCCGCCGACGACGACACGGCCGCCCTTCTCCTTCGCGTCCGCGACATGCGCCTCGACCTTCTCGAGCGCCGCCGCATTGATCAGCGGTCCCTGGACGACCCCTTCCTCACGCCCGTCGCCGACCTTGAGCGCGGCGATCTCCTCGGCGAGGCGCGCGACGACGGTGTCATGGATCCCGGCCTGTACGAAAATACGGTTGGCGCAAACGCAGGTCTGCCCCGTATTGCGGTATTTCGAGGCCATGATGCCGGCGACAGCGGTCTCGAGATCGGCATCGTCATAGACGATCACCGGCGCGTTGCCGCCGAGCTCGAGGCTGACCTTTTTCACCGTGTCTGCCGCCTGCCGCATCAGAAGCCTGCCCACCGCGGTGGACCCCGTGAAACTGACCTTGCGCACGACCGGGCTTGCCAGCAGCCGCTTGCCGATGGCCTCGGGATCGCCAGTGACAATATTGAGCACACCGTCCGGCAAGCCGGCTTCCGCCGCCAGGACGGCGAGCGCGAGAGCGGTAAACGGTGTGTCCTCCGCCGGCTTGGCGACGATGGTGCATCCGGCCGCCAGGGCCGGTGCGCCCTTGCGCGTCAGCATGGCGGCGGGGAAGTTCCAGGGGGTGATGGCGGCGGTGACGCCGACCGGCTGCTTGGTGACCAGTATGCGCTTGTCTGCAAACGGTGCCGGAATGGTGCGGCCATAGGCGCGCTTGGCTTCCTCGGCAAACCACTCCACGAAACTCGCCGCATAAACCACCTCGCCCCGCGCCTCGGCGAGCGGCTTGCCCTGCTCGGTGGTCATCAGCAGCGCGAGATCGTCCGCATTGGCGAGGATGAGCTCGTACCAGCGCCGGAGGATCGCCGCCCGCTCCTTGGCAGGACGCGCCGCCCAGTCGGTCTGGGCACTTTGCGCCGCTGCGATGGCCGCCTCGACCTCGGCCTCGGCGAGAAGCGGCACGGTTCCGATAACCTCGCCGGTGGCCGGATTGGTGACCGAAAAGGTCTCCTTCGACGCGGCATCGCACCAGCGTCCGCCGATGAAGGCTTTTTCGCGAAAAAGGGCGCGATTGCGCAGGGGAATGGCCTCGGTGAGCATGACACCTCCCGCTTCGGGCTTGTTGGCGGATGAGAGGCCGTGAAGCTACCCTTCTCGCCACCTCCTTTCAAGCACGTGTCCAGGACATCGCCCATGCCCGGATTGTTCGACCCCTTCGCCCTGCCGCCATCGCCCTTCTACGGCGAGGCGCATCGCAGCTTCCAGAGCCAGGTCCGGCGCTTTGTCGAGGCCGAGATCCGCCCCCATGTCGATGCCTGGGACGAGGCGGGTGCGTTTCCCCGTTCGCTTTACGCAAAGGCCGGCGCACTCGGATTGCTCGGTCTCGGCTTTCCGGAGTCTTTCGGCGGCACCGAGGCCGATCCCTTTTTCGGGCTCATCCTTTCGCAGGAGATTGCCCGCGCGGGCTCCGGCGGACTTGCCGCCGGCCTCTTTTCGCACAGCATCGCACTGCCACCCATTGTTCGATTTGCCGATGCGGCACTTGCAAACCGGGTCGTCCCGCCAGTGCTGCGCGGCGAGAGGATCGCAGCGCTGGCGGTCAGCGAACCCGGCGCCGGATCGGACGTTGCCGCCATCCGAACCCGGGCGCGTCGCGATGGCGAGCACTATGTGGTCGATGGCAGCAAGACGTTCATCACCTCCGGCATGCGGGCCGATCTCCTGACCGTTGCCGTGCGTACCGGCGGGGACGGAGCCGACGGCCTCTCGCTTCTCGTCATCGAGGGCGAGCAGGAAGGGCTCTCGCGCACGCCGCTCAAGAAAATGGGCTGGTGGTGTTCCGACACTGCCACGCTCTATTTCGAAGGCGTGCGCGTGCCAGTCAGCAACCGCATCGGCTCCGAGGGTGCCGGCTTTCCGATGCTGATGGCAAATTTCAACCGCGAACGCCTTGGCCTGGCCGCGCTGGCGCTCGGCTTTGCGAAACTCTGCCTGCACGAGACCGCGGCCTACGCCCGCGAGCGCATTGTCTTCGGTCGGCCGCTCATCGACAATCAGGTGATCCGTCACAAGCTCGCCGACATGACCATGCGCATCCAGGCGACACAGGGCTATCTCGAGACGCTCGCCTGGCGCGTCGGACAGGGCGAGGAGCCGGTCGCCGAGATCTGCCTTGCCAAGAACCAGGCGAGCCTGACGATGGAGTTCTGCGCGCGCGAGGCGGTGCAGACGCTGGGCGGGGCGGGTTATATCCGGCCCCATGCGGTCGAGCGCATCTATCGCGAGGTGCGGGTGAATGCCATAGGTGGCGGCGCCGAGGAGATCCTGCGTGACCTGGCCGCCCGCCAACTCGGCTTCACCGGCGGGGAGCGGCGCTGAAAGCGCTCAGCGGGTCACCGTCTCGGGACAGGAGTCGGGTGTTGCCACCCCCTGCTCGACATCGTCGATCTTGTGCGCGATCGCGGCCTGACGCGCGTCGACGCTGGCCACTAGCCGCTGCATGGCCCGGCGCGTCTCGAGTGGGATCTCCAAATCGTCAACCGCCGCAAGAACGGTATCGAGCGCCGCCCGGTTGGCCGCCAGCGCGGTTTCGAGCGCAGTCCGCACCCCTTCGAGCGTATCGGGCGTCGGCATCGCCGCGGCGCGTGCGATCATGCGTTCGGCATGATCAAGAAGCGCCATGCGAGCGGCGAGAATCTCGTCGAGCGCCCGCAGAACCTCCAACCGGTCGCGCTCCTGTGGCGGCTGGGTGGCGACAAGCGACGCCGCCGACGGCACTGCGTCGGGCGTGTCCCCAACCGACGGGTCTGTCGCGAGGTCCGCCATCATGCCGCTGAATTCATCGATCACCGGAGTGGCGGCGCGCGCCGCGACGCCGGCTTGCGCTTCTGACAACGTCAAGATGGAAAGGCCGGCGAGCGCGAGAACATGAACGAGCCGTTGACGGGACATCGGACGATTCCTCCTGCCTGGATTCCGACGGGTGCGGCGACGATCCATTCCGAAACACGGGCAGTTCGAGTCTACCCCAGACCGGGTCCGGCGCAAAGGCGGGCTGCCGCTCACATCCATTCACTCCCATCGCGTGAGGCGATGCCACATGATGTGGCACCGCCGCACGGCTTGCTGTCGCCTCAGGCCGGATAGGCCTCTCGCTATCGGTCGCCCTTTTCCTTCTTGTCCGTGTTCTCTTTGCGTGCGCGCTCTTCCTCCTCGATCACGCGGCGCAGCTCCTCGCGGCGCTCGCGAAGCTGCTCGCGGGCGGCGCGTACCTGCTCCGCGGCCTCGGCAAGCGCCTTGCGACGAATGTCCTCGGCCTTCTCGATCTCCTTGCGCGCCGCCTCGAGCGCCTTGCGACGGGCCTCGACCACCTTTTGCCGCGACCCGGGATCGAGAGCAGCGAGCCTGTCGCTCTGGTCCTCCAGCCGGTCGAGCTCACGGGCCAGATCGTCGAGCTCCGCCGAGAGTGCCTCGTCCCAGCTCCGGTCGAAGGCGCGCCGCATCCTCTCCTCTGCACGCTTGAGCGCGTCCGCCGCCCGGTCCATACGATCGCGATAGCGCTCGATGTCGAAGCTGTAGGCATAGCGCCGCGCGCCCTTCATCGCGGAATCGAAGTGGCGCATGGCCTCCTTTTGCATGCGCTCGGCATTGCGCCGCGCCTCCTCGACCGAGCGCCGGACGGTATCCATGTCGATCACGATCTTGCGCTCGCCGTCGAGGCCACGAACGATGCCGACGGTCCGGTCCCCGTCGATGGCGTCAAGATCGATGTCGAAATCATTGTCGAGATCAAGATCAAGATCACCATCAAGCTCGACATCAAGGTCGAAATCCTCTGCCGTCTCGCCGTCCTTGCTCTTGAAGCGGAAGTGATGCCGGCCCTTGCCCAGCTTGTGGACCTCGCCCGACTCGTCGATGAAGATCATCGAGTCGCCATCGAGCTTCCATTCCTTGCGCTTGCCGTCATCGGTGACGATGACGATTGTCTTCTTGCCCGCTTCGGCGCCTGGCGCTTCCTTTGGCGCGGGCGCCGCATCAGGCGCAGGAGCGGCTTCGGGCGCCGGCTGCAGGGCCTGCGCAAGGGCCTCGTCCGGGCTTGCGGGCGGTGCCGGCGGCTCGGCGGCCAGCGCACAGGCCGACAGGCCAAGCAGGCTGCCGGCTATAGCGAAGGTCGATGAAATGGCAGATTTTCTTAACATTCCGGTGCACTCCCTATCCCTGGATACGGCCCAATTGTGCGCCCTCGGGCCGCGCCCGCTCAAGGCCACTGCGACAAACCGTTAACCCTGTGCGACGAACGGAAGTTTAGAACTTAAAGCGGCACCAGGACGGCAGCCACACGCCGCGCCTCCAGCAACAGGACATTGAAGGTCCGCGCCGCCGCACCGCTGTCCATTGCCTCGACCCCAATTCCCGCCTCGCGAAGCGCCTTGCGAAGCGCGGCGGAAGGTTGCACCAGGCGCTCACCGCCCCCTACGAGCAAAAGGTCGATCGCCCCGCGCTTCCCTAGCAGCGGCACCAGATCCGTCGGCGAGAGGTCGGCGATGCCGCTGATCGCAAGCGGCTCGACCCCCTCGCGACGGACAAGGATTGGTGTCTCCCAGCGCTTGCCACCGATGGTGAATCCGCCGCCGCCATAAGCGGTCACGAGCGGCAGCGCTGCGTCCGCCAGCTCGTCCATCGATATCGGGGCGGTATGCCGTTCGGTCATGGGTCCCGCCGCGTGTTCAGGGCCGCGCGGTTTCCTCGTCGGTGAAGAAGGCGCTGCGCTTGAGATCGAGGAACAGCAGCACCGGCGAGGCGATGAAAATCGACGAATAGGTGCCGACGAAGATGCCCCAGATCATCGCCGCCGTGAAGCCGCGAATGACCGCACCGCCGAAGAAGAACAGCGCAAAGAGCGCAAGCAGCGTGGTCAGCGAGGTCATGATCGTGCGCGACAGCGTGTCGTTGATCGAGCGATCGAGAAGGTCGACCAAGGGCATGCGTCGGAACTTGCGGATATTCTCGCGGATGCGGTCATAGACGACGACCGTGTCGTTGAGCGAGTAGCCGACGATGGTGAGCAGCGCGGCGATGATCGAAAGATTGAACTCGAGCCGCGTCAGCGAGAAGAAGCCGACCGTCAGCGTCACGTCGCGAACAAGCGCGATCACCGCGCCGACGCCGAACTGCCATTCGAACCGGAACCAGATGTAGATGAGCACCGCAATGACCGCGAGGGCAACCGCGAGTGTGCCATCGCGTGCGAGTTCGGCCGAGACCTTGGGCCCGATGAAGGCGGTGGAGCGGATCGACACTCCCTCGATCGCCTCCTGAAGCGCCTTTTCGACCCGGATTTGGGCCGCCTTCTGGGCTTCCTCGCCGCCCGGCTGCTCCTCGAAGCGGATCATCACCTCGTTTTCCTCGCCGAAGCGCTGCACGCTCACATCGCCAAGGCCGAGGC
>RFKS01000215.1 GCA_003694205.1 Alphaproteobacteria bacterium
CGGGCATCGACTTCGAGTGCCGGATTGTCGGGCGGCTTCTCCGGCGGCGGTGGCGGTGGCGGCGGCGGGGCAGGGGGCTGGTAGGCGAAGCGGACTTGCAGTGCGCCGCAGGGCGACGCATGCTGCCGACCAAGAACAAGACCCGAGGGGAGTTGAAAACATGCATCCGATCGCGCGCACCGTGGCCTTGGCGCTCCTCGTCGCCGGCTGCGGGCAGAAGTCCGAAGCACCGTCCGAAGATGCCGGCACCCTGCCGCTCACGATCGACCGCTTCGTCGGCAGTCCGTCGCTCAATGGGCCGTCAGTCAACGGGCTCAAGATCGCACCGGACGGCAGCCGCGTCACCTTCCTCAAGGGCAAGGAAGAGGATTTCCGGACGCAGGATCTGTGGGAATACGACATCGCCTCGGGCGAAACACGTATGCTCGTGGACAGCGCCGTGCTTCTGGGGGGCGCCGAGGAGGAGCTCGACGAGGTGGAAAAGGCGCGCCGCGAGCGGCAGCGGATCAGCGCCAAGGGGATCGTCGAATATTCCTGGTCGAAGGACGGCAAGGCGCTTCTCTTCCCGCTCAATGGCGACCTCTACTATCTGCCGCTCGGTGGGGCGCCGAAGCGCCTGACCGAAACGCCCGCCTTCGAGACCGATGCGCGCTTTTCGCCCAAGGGCCACTATGTCTCCTTCATCCGCGAGAAAAATCTCTATGTCATCGACCTCGCGACCGGCGAGGAGCGTCAGCTTACCCATGAGGGTGGCGGCACCATTCTCATGGGCATGGCGGAGTTCGTGGCGCAGGAGGAGATGGATCGCGACACCGGTTACTGGTGGGCGCCCGACGAGAACCATATCGCCTTCACCCGGGTCGATGAAAGCCCGGTCAAGCTCGTCAATCGCTACGAGATCACCAAGGACGGTGTGGTGACCACCATCCCGCAGCGCTATCCCTTCGCCGGCACGCCGAATGTGCAGATTGCACTCGGTGTCGTCGATGTCGCGAACGGCGCGAAATCGTGGATCGACCTCGGCCCCGAGGAGGACATCTATCTCGCCCGCGTCGACTGGCTGCCGGATTCGCAGCACCTTTCCTATCAGCGCGAGAGCCGTGACCAGAAGCGGCTCGATCTCGTCATCGCGCCCATCGACGGCGGTACGCCGCAGACGGTCCTGACGGAGACGGCGAAAACCTGGATCAATCTCCATCACAGCCTCAAGTTTCTCGAGCACTCGGATCGCTTCGTCTGGGCATCGGAACGCACGGGCTTCCGTCACCTCTATCTGTACAAGACAGACGGCACGCTCATCGGACCGCTGACCGAAGGCGACTGGGTTGTCTCAGGCCTCGAGCGGGTCGACGAGGATGCGGGGCGGGTCTATTTCTCCGGCTTCGCCGATGGCGTGCTCGAACGCCATCTCTATGTCGTACCGCTCGAACCCGACCCGCGGGCGATGGAACGGCTGACGCCTGAGGAGGGCTGGCACGCGGTCGATGTGAGCGAGGACGGCTCGGTCTTCGTCGACCACTATTCGGCGCCCGACACGCCGCCGCGGGTGGCGCTCAAGAAGATCGACGGCAGCCTTCTCACCATGATCGAGGAAAACCGGCTCGACGCGGGTCATCCCTATTATCCCTATCGCGCCGGTCGACCACTCATCTCCTTTGGCACCCTTGCTGCCGAGGACGGCACACCGCTCTATTACACCCTCATGAAGCCGGCGAATTTCGACAGCGCCCGCCGCTATCCGGCGATCGTCAGCGTCTATGGCGGGCCCGGCGCACAGCGCGTTGCCAAACGCTGGTCGATCGATTTCGACGAGATGCTGACGCGCGCCGGCTATGTCGTGATGAAGCTCGACAATCGCGGCTCGACCAACCGCGGCAAGGCGTTCGAGGATGTGCTCTATCGTGCCATGGGCAAGACCGAGGTCACGGACCAGGTGACCGGCGCGCACTTTCTCGCCTCATTGCCCTATGTCGACGGCAAGCGCATCGGCGTCTATGGCTGGTCCTATGGCGGCTTCATGACACTCCAGCTTCTGGCCAAGGCGCCGGACATCTTCAAGGCGGGCATGGCGGTGGCGCCGGTCACCGACTGGCGGCTCTATGACACGCACTACACCGAGCGCTATCTCGGCGATCCGGCGGACGGCGATGTCTATGAGACATCGTCGGTCTTTCCCTATATCGACGGCATCCGGCCGCATGCCCTGCGCCTCGTCCACGGCATGGCCGACGACAATGTCTTCTTCGACAATTCGGTGAAGCTGATGAGCCGCCTGCAGGAGGCGCGCAAGCCGTTCGCGCTGATGACCTATCCGGGCAAGCGGCACGGCATCCGCGGCGAGGCGGTGCGCGCACATCTGTGGACACAGGCGCTCGATTTCTTTGACCGGCATCTCAAGAATGGCACCGGGGCGCAAAGCTGAAGGGGGAGGGGAGATGATGCGACGCATACTTGCAGTCCTGGCGGGGCTCGCGATCCTCATCGCGGTCGCGCCGGCAACGGCGCAGCCGAAATGGACCGCCGAGGCGCGGCGTGCCGATCTCGGGCGCATCGCGACCGTGGAGAAAAAGCTCTGGGTCACGATGCGCGACGGGGTGCGGCTGTCGACCGACGTCTATCGCCCCAAGGACGCGACCGGGCCGTTGCCGACCATCTTCTGGCGCACGCCCTATGACTACAACACGCTCCGCGGCACGCGGCTGCGCTTCGTCCACGAGGCGGTGCGCCACGGCTATGCGCTGGTGATGCAGAACGAGCGCGGCAAGTTCTTCTCCGAAGGCACCTGGGAGATCCTCGGTCGGCCGCGCACTGACGGCTATGACGCGCTCACATGGATCGCCGAGCAGCCCTGGTCGAACGGCAAGGTGGGCACCGTCGGCTGCTCGTCCTCGGCCGAATGGCAGCTCGCGCTGGCGGCGATGAACCATCCCGCACATGCGGCCATGGTACCAATGTCGGCGGGTGCCGGGATCGGCCATGTCGGCCCCTACTGGGAGCAGGGCAACTGGTATCGCGGCGGCGTCTTCCAGACCCTGTTCGCGCCCTGGCTCTATGGCAACCAGAACACGCAGCGGCCGATGCTGCCCGCCGATCTTTCGCACGCGGATCGGGTGCGGCTGGCGAAATATTTCGATCTCGTGCCGCACATGCCGAAGAAGGACTGGAAGCGGCTGCTCGCGCATCTGCCGCTCGCCGATATCATGGAGGCGGCCGAGGGCCCCAAGGGCATCTATGCCGAATTCATCCGCCGCACGCCCGCCGATCC
>RFKS01000216.1 GCA_003694205.1 Alphaproteobacteria bacterium
AGGTGATCCAGATCGGCAGCGGTTTCGAGATTTCGATTGGCGAGACCGCGGCGCTGATCGCCGGGCTCATGGACGCTGACATCGCCATCCGGTGCGAAGAGGAGCGGTTGCGCCCCGAACGAAGCGAGGTCCAGCGTCTTGTCGCCGCGACGGCGAAGGCCGAAAAACTGCTCGGCTGGCGGCCCGAATTCGGCGGTCGCGAGGGCTTCCGTCGCGGCCTCGAGCGGACCATCGCCTGGTTCCGTGACCCCGCCAATCTCGCCCGCTATCGGCCGGGCAGCTATCAGACATGACAGCTCCGGCGGTCGATAGGGAAGGCTTTCTCGCCGCGCTGGATCACGTCGTTGGCGATGCCGCACGTCCGGTCGCGCTACATGAGCCGACATTCCCCGGGGGGGAATGGGAGGCGGTAAAAGCCTGTCTCGACAGCGGCTGGGTGTCCTCGGCGGGGCCGGCAATCGAGCGCTTCGAGCGCATGCTGTGCGAGGTCACCGGTGCCGCCCATGCAGTGGCCGTCGTCAATGGCACAGCGGCCCTCGCGCTCGCCTATCGAGCGGTCGGGGTCGCTGCGGAGGACGAGGTTCTGATGCCGCCTCTCACCTTCGTTGCGACCGCCAATGCGGCGGCGCAGCTCGGTGCCGTGCCGCATTTCGTCGACATCGACCCGGCCGATTGCGGGCTCTCCGCGGCAGCGCTGGCGTCGCGGATGGATAAGATCGCCGACCGCCGCGGGGACGGCGTCTACAACCGGGAGAGCGGGCGCCGCATCGCCGCCGTGGCTGTGGTCCATGTCTTCGGCTGGCCGGCGGATACGTCAGCCGTCAAGGCAGTGGCCGATGCCTATGGCCTGCCACTCGTCGAGGATGCCGCAGAGGCGCTCGGTTCCTGGCGCGGCGAGCGGCATGCGGGGTGCCTGGGGCGGCTCGGCATTCTGAGCTTTAACGGCAACAAAATCGTGACCACCGGCGGCGGCGGCGCGGTGCTTACCGACGATGCGGCGCTGGCGGCCGAGGTGAGGGCGCTGGCGACGACGGCCAAGCGCGCGCACCCCTTCCGCTATCATCACGACCGCGTCGCCTTCAATTATCGCATGCCCAATCTCAATGCCGCGCTCGGCGTGGCGCAGCTTTCCGCCCTCGACGCGCTTCTTGCGCGCAAGGCGGCGCTTGCGGACCGCTATCGCGGGGCTTTCGCCGACGTCCCGGGCGTGCGCTATCGTCCGCCCCCGGCCGGCACGCGAGCCAATCACTGGCTCAACGTCCTCGAGCTCGATGTGACGACGATCGCGGCGCGCGATGCTCTGATCGCGGCGGCCCATGAGCGGGGTATCGGGGTGCGGCCGGCGTGGGACCTGCTGCATCGCCTGCCGATGTACGATCGCTGTCCGCGGGGTGGGCTCGATATCGCGGAAGAGGCCGAAATCCGGCTTGTGACCGCGCCCTCGAGCGCCTTTCTCGCCTGAGCCGCTTGCGCCGCGGTCGGGCCTCGTGCCAGTCTCAGTCACGGCGGACGATGCGGTGGCGGAGTGGTGATGGCGCTCGACCTCAGGCCCTATCAGCCCGGTGACGAGGATGCGATCCTGTCCCTCTTTGCGGCGAGTTTTGGCCGCCGGATGGGGCGCGATTACTGGATCTGGCGCTTTCGCGACAATCCCCTCGGCGGGCCATGGATCGAGCTCGCCTGGGATGGCGATCGACTGGCGGCACATTATGCCGTCTCGCCGGCGGAACTGCTCGTCGGAGGCGAGCGCAAAAAGACCGCGCTCTCGATGACCACGATGACGCATCCCGACTATCGCGGGCAGGATCTGTTCGGGCGGCTTGCAGACCAGCTCTATGGCCGGCTTGCGGCGGCCGGCTTTGCCGCGGTGTGGGGTTTTCCCAACCGCTTTAGCCATCGCCTGTTCCTGCGTCGCCTCGAATGGGCCGATATCGGCGAGATCGCGACGCTCGTCCTCGATCTCGAGGAGCTGCGAGCGCCGGCGGTCGATTCCTATCGGCTGGAGCATCTGGCGCAGCCTCCGTCGTCGCTCGACGCACTGGCGTCGGCGGAGGGCATCGACACCATCCGCCTGTCGCGACGCGCCCCGCTTATGGCGTGGCGTCTCTTCAATCCGGCCGCCGGTGACTATCGCTGCCACCTCGTGCACGGCGACGCCGGCGTGCGCGGCTTTCTCGCATCGAAGCCCTATGGCCCGGACGCCCTCGATATCGTCGACCTTGTCGCCACCGATGCCGAGGCACTCGCGGCCGCCATCGCACTGGTCGCATCCGAGGCCGCAGCGCGCGGCGTCCGGCGCCTCAATTGCTGGATGTCGCTCCACCATCCCCTGCGCACCGAGATGGAACGCCTCGGCTTCGTTCCCCGTGAGCCGGTGACGATGCTCGGCGCCCGCTGGTTCGGGGTGGCAGGCGGCGACCCTTATGACCTCAGATCCTGGCGGCTGCCGATGATCGCATCGGATGTCTTTTGAGCATGCGGGAGTCACTCTACCTTCTGACCGGCGCGCGATCGGAGCTCGACTATTTTCTGAGCCTTTATGAGGCCGCCGCGGCTTCGGGACGGTTCGAGCCGGCCTTCATCGTCAGCGGCATGCACCTGTCGCGCCGCTTCGGCCACACGGTGGACGACATCGCGCGCGACGGGCTGCGCATTGCCGGGCGCATCGACAATCTGGTCGAGGACACGGATGCGCCGGCCGCGCGCGGCAAATCCGCGGGGCGCCTGCTCGCCGGCCTCGCCGACCTGCTCGCCGCGTCGCCGCCTGCCTATCTCTGCTTCGTCGGTGATCGCGAGGAGGCGCTGGCAGCCGCCGCGGCCGGTGCCTATTTGCGCATTCCCACAGTCCATATCGGTGCCGGCGACCAGGCGGACGACGGCAATGTCGACAATCCGGTGCGGCATGCGGCGAGCAAGCTCGCGCATCTGCACATGGCCTTCACCGAACGAAGTGCGGCCCGGGTACGCGCGCTCGGCGAGGAGCCATGGCGCGTGCATGTGACCGGGGCGCCGGGTCTCGACCGCCTCGCCGGGGAGCCGGAGATCGGCGATCGCGAGCTGTTTGCCGCCATCGGCTTCGACCCGGGTGATGCGCCCTTCGCGCTGGTCATCCAGCATCCGATCCTGAGCGATCTCGAGCGCGCCCGTGCCGATATGGAGGCGACCCTTGAGGCCCTTGCGCGGGTCGGCTGTCCGGCCTTCGTCAGCGCGCCCAATTCCGACGCCGGCCACCGCGCCGTCTTTGCCGCCATCGAGGAGGCGACGCGGACCAATCCCAGGCTTTTCCACTACCCGAATCTGCCCCGGCCACTGTTCGTCAATCTCTTCCGGCGCGCCGCCGTGCTCGTCGGCAATTCGAGCGCCGGCCTCATCGAGGCGCCATTCCTTGGTGTGCCGGCGGTCAATGTCGGCCTGCGCCAGCGCGGGCGGGAGCACGGGGAAAGCGTGATTTTCGTCGACGGCGATGCCGACGCCATCGAGGCCGCCCTGCGCCGTGCCATGTTCGATCCCGATTTCCGTGCGCTTGCCGCTCGCGCCGGGTCGCCTTATGGAGACGGGCAGGCCGGGCGCCGGATCCATGATATTCTTGCCGGCGTCGAGGACCGCGCGCGCCTGCTGTTCAAGCGGCATGTCGATGCGGCGGACAGGGAGGGGGAGCGGCGATGACCGGAATTCTTGTGGTGGCGCCCCACGCCGACGACGAGACCTATGGCTGCGGCGGCACGCTCTTGCGCGCCCGTGGGGAGGGACAGGCGATCCACTGGCTTATCGTGACCTTTCCGAGCCAGGCCCACGGCTACAGCCAGGATGCGGCGCGAACGCGCACGCTCGAGATCGAGCGGGCGAGCGCATTTTACGGCTTTGCAAGCGTGCACCGGCTCGATCTCGCACCCGCGGCACTCGATCGCGTGCCGCGCGCCGATCTCGTCGCCTTGATGCGGTCCGTCGTCTGCGAAATCGAGCCCGAGACGCTCTATCTGCCCTTCCCCGGCGACGCGCACAGTGACCATCGCGCGGTCTTCGAGGCCGGCGCTGCCCTTGCCAAGCGGTTTCGCCACCCGTCGATCCGTTCGGTCCGCCTTTACGAGACACCGTCCGAGACCGACTTCGGCCTCGATCCCACCGGCGCTCCCTTCCGGCCCAATCTGTTCATCGACATCAGCGAAACGTTGGCGGCGAAGATCGAGGCGCTGGGGCTCTATCCCGGAGAGTGCGGCGAGCACCCCTTTCCGCGCAGCGTCGAGGCGGTGCGGGCGCTCGCCACCCGGCGCGGTGCCGCGGCCGGCGTCGCTGCCGCCGAGGCGTTCATGATCGTTCGCGAAATCCGCTGATCCGGTCTCAGTCGATGAACTCGTCCGCGGCATAGTCGCGCGGTGCGGGCGTGCCGAGCAGGCGCCAGTAGTCGAAGGGATCGCGTCCGCCACCCGGCCGCTTCGTCGTCAGATTGTCGGCGGTAAACGGTTCGCCGCGACAGATCGGCTGTGCCGCGACGAGACTGCGCCGGCCGATCGGGCGATTGATCCTCTCCGCGGCTTCGATGCGCTTTGCGCCGTCGCCAAGGGCCAGTTCGAGGCGGCGAATGGCGCGGATCATCTCGGTAAGCTCGCCGGGCTCCAGCGAGGCCGCATGATCGGGCCCGGGTAGCGATCGGTCGAGCGTGAAATGCTTTTCGATCACCGGGGCGCCGAGCGCGACGGCTGCGATGGCGGCGGTGATGCCCTCGCTGTGGTCGGAATAGCCGACGGGCAGACCGAAGGTGGCGCGCAGGGTATCGATGCTCCGCAGGTCAAGAGATGCATCGGGCGCCGGATAGGCGCTCACGCAATGCAGCAGCGTGACCCGCCCGGCGACCGCGGCCCGCCCCTCGCTCGTGGACCAGGCCTCGACCACCTCTTCGCGCCGTCGCGGCGGCGTCGCCGGGTGAAGGCAGGCATGGGCGATGATGCCGAGGGCGAACTCGATCTCGCCCAGGCTTGCCATCCCGGTGGACAGGAGGAGCGGGCGGCCGCTGAGCGTATGCTGACGCAGAAATGGCGCATTGGTGATCTCGCCCGAGGCGATCTTGAGCGGCGTCACGTCCAGCTCGGAAATGAGGAACTCGAGACTTTCCGCGTCGAAGGCAGTGGACATGAAGACGAGACCGCGCCCGCGGGCCTCCGCCGCAAGGTCGCGGAAGTCGCCACGCGCAAGACTGAGCCGCCGCAGCATCTCGACCTGGCTTTCCTCCGGCGCGGTGGTGGCTTTCTGGTACTCGGCCTTGGGTGCGCTCGCGGCGGCGAGTCGTTCGGGCGTGAATGTCTGGAACTTGATGGCATCGGCGCCGGCCGCGGCGGCGGCGGCGATCATATCCGCGGCCCGGGCGGGGTCCCCGTTGTGATTGACCCCGGCTTCGGCGATGACGAAGACCCGGCTCATCCGGCTGCTCCCGGGCCTTGCGTTCGTGTACCCGTACCGCCGTCGCCGGCGAATGCCGCGGGATGATGCGTCATGCCGTATCCTCCCCGACGAGCGTATCGGCAAGGGCCTCGGCGATGGTGAAGTCGAGGGCCGTGTCGATGTCGATCGCACGCCTGCGGTCCATCACATAGCCGATCGTCTCTGAGCCGATGATGCGCTGGCACGTGGCGAGCCAGGCGCAACGCAGGACATAGATGGCGCCGTTGAGCGCAAAGACCGGCGACAGGTCCTGCCGCCGGGCCGGGGCCGCATCGGAGAGGAGTGGCGACAGGCGCCCGTCCGCCTCACGCGTGTACATCCAGGCGGGATGCTGCCACACCTCGCTCACCGAGACGAGCGAATCGGCGCCCGCCCGGACGCAGGCGGTGATCGCACCGTCGATATCCTCCGCCGTGCGGAAAGGCGAGGTCGGCTGCAGGACGACGACATAGTCGTACCCCGGCAGTGCGCCGACGCAGTGGCGGACGGGCTCGATGCCGGGCGTGTCGTCCCGCGCCAGCGCGGGCGGCCGGACGAAGGGTGCCTCGCAGCCCCATTCGCGGGCGACGCGGATGATTTCGGAATCTTCCGACGAAAGAACCAGGCGATCGACGAGCCGCGATTGCCGGGCGGCGGCGATGGTCCAGGCAATCAGCGGCCGGCCGCCAAGCGGCCGCGTGTTCTTGCCCGGCACACCCTTCGAGCCGCCACGCGCCGGGATCATGGCGAGAATGCGCTGTCCGTCGATCATGCGGAGTTTGCCCGGAATTCGGCGCGCGCCTGTTCGAAGTCCTCGGGCCGCCCGATGTCCTGCCAGTATTCGTGGATGGGAAAGACGGACAGGCGGCCCCCATCGTCGATCAGTGCCTGCAGCAGTTCCGGCATGTCGAAATAGCGATCGCCGGGAACCCGGTCGAGCATCTGCGGCTCGAGCATGTAGATGCCGGCATTGATGAAGAAGCGCTGGACCGGCTTTTCCGCGAGGTGGACGGCGTAGCCGTCGACCACGTTCACGGTCCCGAAG
>RFKS01000217.1 GCA_003694205.1 Alphaproteobacteria bacterium
ATGCCGGTGATGATGACGAGAAGCTCGTTGTGAAAGCTTTCGATGCGCTCCATGACCGGCGTCGCCGGTGCCATGAACCCCATCTGCCCGTCATGGGCCTTGGAAATTTCCTGCCCCGCGGCGACATTTGCCGTCATGGCGACAGCGAGCGCAACGAGGGCGCCCATTCGCTTGCCTGTCATCATGATCCTTCTCGGTTCACCTTTTCTTGCGCGCCCCTCCGGGAGGCTCGCTTTGAGGGCCTTTTAGGGCCGTTGCCAGTCTAGGACAATCCCCCATTCGCGGGGATGGGACAAATTGACCGGTCCGTTACCCCACGCGCCGAAGCCAAAAGGTGGAGTCCACCGCCATTCGGTTCATGTCCCGGGCCGTGCAAGCGGCGTCCGGCAAAGCCGTTCGAAGACCGGGACTTGGCCGACCGGCCGGAGCCACCTATGTTGGGTGAAACGGAGGTTGTTCCGACATGACGGGAATCGACAAGGACCACGACTTCTATTCCACCGCGGGACTTGATCGCGGGCGCGTCGAACGGATGGTCGGCGAGGCGCTCGGCGATCTCGATGACGGCGAGCTTTTTTTCGAGTACGCGCAATCGGAATCGCTGCACTATGACGACGGCCGTCTCAAGTCGGCATCCTTCGACACCACCGAAGGCTTCGGCCTTCGCGGCGTCGCCGGCGAAGCTACGGGATATGCTCACGCCAATGTGCTGAGCGAGGAGGCCATCCGGCGCGCCGCGGAGACGGTACGCGCCGTCCGTTCCGCCCCGGCGGGCAGCGAGAGGACGGCGGCCATCGCGGCACCGTTGGGCACCAACCGGCGGCTCTATGGCGCGGACAATCCGGTCGAGGGTCGCGATTTTGCGGCCAAGGTCGCCCTGCTCGAGGAGATCGACGCCTATGCCCGCGGCCGCGACCCGCGAGTGGCACAGGTGAGCCTCGCGCTCGGCGCCTCCTGGCAGGTGGTCGAGATCCTGCGCGCCGACGGGCGTCGGGTGCGCGACGTGCGGCCGCTCGTGCGCCTCAATGTGTCGGTGGTGCTCCGCTCGGGCGAGCGCATGGAGAGCGGCAGCCATGGCGGCGGCGGCCGCCACGGCCTCGAGTCCTTTTTCGACCGCGCCTCCTGGCAGGCCTATGTCGACGACGCCCTGCGCATGGCCGAGGTCAATCTTGAAAGCCGCGACGCGCCCGCGGGGACCATGCCGGTGGTGCTCGGCCCCGGCTGGCCGGGAGTCCTCCTGCACGAGGCCGTCGGCCACGGGCTCGAGGGCGACTTCAACCGCAAGAAAACCTCGGCCTTTGCCAGCCTTCTCGGCGAGCGCGTTGCGGCACCGGGTGTGACGGTCGTCGATGACGGAACGATCGCGGAGCGGCGCGGCTCGCTAAACGTTGATGACGAGGGTACGCCGACGAGCCGCACGGTGCTGATCGAGGACGGCATCCTCAAGGGCTATCTCCAGGACCGTCTCAATGCGCGTCTCATGGGCATGCCGGCGACGGGCAATGGCCGTCGCGAGTCGCATGCGCATCAGCCGATGCCGCGCATGACCAACACCTTCATGCTCGCCGGGCCGCACGAACCCGACGAGATCATCGCCGCTGTTCCGGACGGCGTCTATGCGGTCAATTTCGGCGGTGGCCAGGTCGACATCACCAGCGGCAAGTTCGTCTTCTCCTGTACCGAGGCCTATCGCATCCGCAACGGCAAGGTGGCCGAGCCGGTGAAGGGCGCGACGCTGATCGGCAACGGCCCGGATGTGCTCACGAAGGTGCGCATGATCGGCAGTGATCTGGCGCTCGACACCGGCGTCGGCACTTGTGGCAAGGCCGGGCAATCAGTACCGGTGGGCGTTGGTCAGCCGACGCTCCTCGTCGACGCGCTCGTCGTCGGCGGTACCGGCTGAGTTAAATGCACATTCTGCGGTAACTCTGCCAAGCCTCGTTACGATCAACACCGACTGAGGCTTAGAACAAGCCGCCCAAGAGACCACCGATGGCGCCAGCGGCAGCGCCGACGCCCGCACCAAGAGCAGTGCCAACGCCGGGCAGGATCGACCCGATCGCAGCCCCAACGGCGGCACCGGTTGCCGCACCAGCGGCAACCCCTGCGACCACGCCGGCCGTCTTGCTGCCGGTAGCGCCGGTTACTTTGGATTCGACGGCGTCACCGACGAGAGCACCGGCGGCACCCGATGCCGCACCGACGATGATGGTATTCATCGTTGCGACCGCGACCACCCCCTTGGCTGTGGCCACCGCTGCTTCATAACCGGCTCCGATTTCTACACCGACTTCAGTGATGATCGTATGTTCGATGAGTATGGTATCGAGCTGGTTGGCGAGAAGCGGCCCGAATATCTTGTCCGCGATCTGACCCCCCACAAGACCACCAACAACACCGCCGCCTATAAGATCGGTTGGAATACTCATAGCTGGCCCTCCTCTTGATTCTTTCGAGTTACCAATGAACTCGTGCCACGCTCGCTTTCGCAGCCCGCAACAGTTCGAGTTCATACGATCGAGACCTTCTGATATGCCCCAAGATCCCGCCGCCCGTGTTTCCAACTTCACTGTTAGCTGCTCCCTTGCGGCGCAAACTGAGGCGCTTCAAGCAGCTAACCATCTCGTCTGGTTTTCAATCAGTATAGCTACTCTATATACGTTAAGGAGTGTTGCGGGCAACTATTTTTGCGTGTGTCAGCAGCTAACTTCACACCCCAGTGGCCTCATGATGTACCAAGAAGCTCATAATCCGGCTCACGGTGCGAGCACGGGCGTGGTGCGGTCTTTCGATTCGAATGCCGTCAATTCCTAAGGAATTCTTAACGATTGGGTGCTCGAATCCGTGGCAGATCGGCGCAAAGGGCCTTCGCGGCCGGCGCCGCAGGACGAGGAGCAGAGCATGGCGCTCATCGGTGACGGCGGCCTTTCGGGACTTGCCGGAAATCCCAATGCACAGCAGGTGACGCCTCCTGCCCGCGAGGGCAGTGGCCCGTCAAGCGGCGGCTCGACGGCACGCGGCGGCGAGCGCGGCGAGGGGGTCGTGGTGGAGCTCTCGGCGGAAGCGCGGCGCGCGAGTGCCTCGCCCGACGCGGTCAGCCGCACCCCGGCTGATGCCGGTGCCGGCGATCGCGCGGCGGAAGCGCGCGAGAACCGTGGCGCAGAGATCCGCGAACGCTCCGAGCGCGAGGACGACGCCAATGCACGCCGTGCCGAGGCGCGGCGCGATCGCCAAAGCTTCGATGCCGAACGCATCGCCGGGCGGGACCAGCCGCGCGGCAGTCGCGTCGATATCCGCGCCTGATTTCAAAGTCGGCCTTCAGTCGAGGCCGAGCTTCGGCCATTTCTCGTCGATCGCCCGGATGACGGCGTCGTCCATCTCGATCTTGCGTCCCCAGTCGCGGTTCGTCTCGCCGGGCCACTTGTTCGTTGCATCAAGCCCCATCTTGCCGCCCAGGCCCGAAACCGGGGAGGCGAAGTCGAGATAATCGATCGGCGTGTTCTCGACGAGCACCGTGTCGCGCACGGGATCCATCCGCGTCGCGATCGCCCACATCACATCCTCCCAGGAACGGGCATCGATATCGTCGTCCACGACGATGACGAACTTGGTGTAAAGAAACTGCCGCAGATAGGACCAGACGCCCATCATCAGGCGCCGCGCATGGCCGGCATAGGCCTTCTTCATGCTGATGACCGCAATGCGATAGGAGCAGCCCTCGGGGGGCAGCCAGAAATCGACGATTTCCGGGAACTGCTGCCGGAGAAGCGGGATGAAGACCTCGTTCAGGGCCTCGCCGAGCACGCTCGGCTCGTCGGGCGGGCGCCCGGTATAGGTCGAGAGATAGATCGGCGCCTTGCGCATGGTGATGGCGCTCAGGGTGAAGACCGGAAAGGGCTCCACCGCATTATAATAACCGGTGTGGTCGCCATAGGGCCCCTCGGGTGCCGTCGCCTCGAGATCGACATGGCCCTCGAGCACGATCTCGGCATTCGCAGGGACCTCAAGCGGCACCGTCCGGCAGGCGACAAGCTCCCCCGCCTTGCCGCGCAGAAGCCCGGCAAACTGATATTCCGAGAGGGTATCAGGAACCGGCGTGACGGCGGCGATGATGGTCGCCGGATCGCTGCCGATGACCACGGCGACAGGAAAGGGCTCGCTGCGCGCCGCCTTCCAGCGCCGGAAATGCTGCGCCCCGCCACGATGCGCGAGCC
>RFKS01000004.1 GCA_003694205.1 Alphaproteobacteria bacterium
CCCGCGGCCTCTGGCGTGACAGGCCAGCGCTCTAACCAACTGAGCTACACCCCCCGAAGACGCAGGGTCGCCGTGCGGACCCGTCAGATAAGGGGGGGCATCGCCGCTGTCAATGGCCTTTTTCCCCACCCCTGCGAGCGGAGATGGTGGGCGGTGAAGGATTCGAACCTCCGGCCCTCTCGGTGTAAACGAGATGCTCTACCAGCTGAGCTAACCGCCCGTGCCCGACCGGCGCCCTATAAACACGAAATGGCCGCCCGCCGCAACCGCGGCGAACGGCCTTGTTTCGTGGCGCAAGCCTGCGGCGCGTTCACCGCCTCAGCGGTTGACCGCGTCCTTGAGCTGCTTGCCGGCCTTGAATTTCGGCTGCTTCGAGGCAGCGATCTGGATCGGGGCACCAGTGCGCGGATTGCGTCCCGTCGAGGCCGCCCGCTGCGCGACCGAGAAGGTGCCAAAGCCGACGAGGCGGACATCGCCTCCCCTGCTCAGGGTGTCGGTAATGGTGGAAAACACGGCATCGACCGCTTTGGTCGCGTCCGCCTTCGAAAGACCGGCCGCCTCGGCGACGCTCGCAATGAGTTCGTTCTTGTTCAAGGTTACCCCCTCGTGTGTTGAGAAGTTCCTCCGTGGGTCAGCGGGGGGGAGTGTAGTGCGCGGATTTTCTCGATGTCAAAAGGAAAACCGCGGTCTCCCGCGGTTTTCCACAGCTTTTCGCGCTTTCGTGCCAAACTGTGACACTTGCGCCGCGATTTCGGCGGGCCCGTTCAGTGGGTCAGTGAGGGGCCGGCAGGACCCTCGGCCTCCTCGGTGGTACGCTGCGCTGCGTCGGCGCGCGCCTCGTCCTCTTCCGACCACTCGATAGGCACCAGTGGCCGGGTCAGGGCATGGCGCAACACCGCGTCCACCTCCGAGACAGGAATGATCTCGAGCCCGCGCTTCACATTGTCGGGGATCTCCGCCAGATCCTTCTCGTTCTCAGCCGGAATCAGCACCGTCCGGATGCCGCCGCGCAGGGCCGCAAGCAGCTTCTCCTTCAGGCCGCCGATCGGCAACACGCGACCGCGCAGCGTCACCTCGCCGGTCATCGCGATATCGGCCCGCACCGGAATGCCGGTCAGCACCGAGACGATCGACGTCACCATCGCCACGCCGGCCGACGGGCCGTCCTTGGGCGTCGCGCCCTCCGG
Organism: Alphaproteobacteria bacterium; assembly: GCA_003694205.1. Lineage (GTDB taxonomy): Bacteria > Pseudomonadota > Alphaproteobacteria > Sphingomonadales > Rhodothalassiaceae > J134. The sequence goes on from RFKS01000004.1 coordinate 1,188, forward strand.
CACGTGAATGTGAATGTCGCGGTTCTCGAAGACCGTCGGCTTGATGCCATAGGACACCGCGCGGCTGTGGACGAAGGACCGCGCCGCCTGGATCGATTCGCGCATGACGTCGCCGAGTTTGCCGGTGGTGAGGATGCGCCCCTTGCCGCGCGTCATCACCGCCTCGATCGACAGGATCTCGCCGCCAACCTCAGTCCAGGCGAGGCCGTTGGTGAGACCAACCTGGTCCTTCTCTTCCGCCTTGCCATAACGGTAGCGCCGGACGCCCGCATAGGTGCCGAGATTGCGCCGCGTGATGCGCACATGCTGGCGCTTGCCCTCGACGATCTCCTTCACCGCCTTGCGCAGGAGCCGCGCGATCATGCGCTCGAGATTCCGCACCCCGGCCTCGCGCGTGTAGTAACGGATGAGGTCACGCAGCGCCCCCTCGGAGATGTGCCATTCCGTGGCCTTGAGACCGTGCTCTTTCATCTGCTTGGGGATGAGATGCCGCTTGGCGATCTCCACCTTCTCGTCCTCGGTATAGCCGGAGAGATGGATGATCTCCATGCGGTCGAGCAGCGGCTGCGGCATGTTGAGCGTGTTCGCCGTGGTCACGAACATGACCTCGGACAGGTCGTAATCGACCTCGAGATAATGATCGTTGAAGCGGACATTCTGCTCGGGATCGAGGACCTCTAGCAGCGCCGATGCCGGATCACCGCGAAAATCCTGGCCCATCTTGTCGATCTCGTCGAGCAGGAACAGCGGATTGGTCGACCCCGCCTTCTTCATGCTCTGGATGATCTTGCCGGGCATGGAGCCGATATAGGTCCGGCGATGACCGCGGATTTCCGCCTCGTCGCGGACGCCACCGAGGCTGAAGCGGATGAAGTTCCGCCCCGTGGCGCGGGCGATCGAGCGCCCCAGCGAGGTCTTGCCGACGCCGGGCGGCCCGACGAGGCACAGGATCGGTCCCTTGAGTTTGTTGGCGCGCTGCTGCACGGCCAGATACTCGATGATCCGTTCCTTGACCTTCTCGAGGCCGTAGTGATCGGCATCAAGCACCTGCTCCGACCAGCGGATGTCCTTCTTGAGCCGCGTACGCTTGCCCCAGGGCAGCGAGAGCATCCAGTCGAGATAGTTGCGCACAACCGTCGCCTCGGCCGACATCGGGCTCATGCTCTTCAGCTTCTTGAGCTCGGCGAGGCACTTCTCGCGCGCCTCCTTTGACAGGCGTGTCTCCTTGATGCGCTTTTCGAGTTCGGCGATCTCCTCGCGCCCGTCGTCGCTTTCGCCGAGCTCCTTCTGGATCGCCTTGAGCTGCTCGTTGAGGTAGTATTCGCGCTGCGTCTTCTCCATCTGCCGCTTGACACGGCCACGGATCTTCTTCTCGACCTGGAGGACGCTGATCTCGCCCTCCATGAAGGAATAGACCTTCTCCAGCCGCGCCGCGACGCTCTGCGTCGCGAGCAGGTCCTGCTTGTCGGCAATCTTGAGCGCAAGATGCGCGGCAACCGTGTCGGCGAGCTTCGAGGGATCCTCGATCTGTCCTGCCGATACAAGGACTTCCGGTCCGATCTTCTTGTTCAACTTCACATACTGCTCAAACTGCTCGAGCACCGAGCGCATGAGCGCGCGGATCTCCTTCTCGTCGGCCAGCTCCTCGGCAATGGGCTCGACGCGGGCCGCGAAATAGTCCTCGGTGTCGGCATAGCCGGTGATCCGCGCCCGCTCGGTGCCCTCGACCAGCACCTTGACCGTGCCGTCGGGCAGACGCAGGAGCTGCAGCACATTGGCCAGCGTGCCGACATCATAGATGTCATCCGTGCCGGGATCGTCGGTTGCAGCGTCCTTCTGCGCGACCAAGAGGATCGGCTGATCCGTCTTCATCACCTCCTCGAGCGCCCGCACGCTTTTTTCGCGGCCGACGAAGAGCGGCACGATCATGTGCGGAAAGACGACGATGTCGCGCAGGGGAAGAACCGGATATGTGGCGTCCATGAGACGAATTCCATTCAACAGTCAGACAGTAGAAAAACGGGAGGATGCGACGGCCGGCGACGGTTCCGATTCAGTCTCGTCCGTCTCCGGTCCGCACCTCCATTCCTTCGCTTAGATGGCGATAAGCTCCTCAGATTTCAAGACTTCCAGCGATTGGCGGGACGGGCGCGCAATCGCTCAGGCCGAGGTCCCGGCTTCGTCGCGGCGTTCGGCATAAATGAACAGCGGCTTGGCATCCGATTCGATGACATCGGCGTTGATCACGACCTCCTCGACCCCCTCGAGGGACGGCAGGTCGTACATCGTGTCGAGCAGGATGTCCTCCATGATCGACCTCAGACCACGGGCCCCCGTCTTGCGGGCAATGGCGCGCTTGGCAACGGCACGTTTCGCATCCTCGGTGAAGGTCAGCGCCACATTCTCCATGTCGAACAGCCGCTGATACTGCTTGAGCAGCGCATTCTTCGGCTCCGAGAGGATTGCGATCAGTGCATCCTCGTCGAGATCCTCGAGCGTCGCAATCACCGGAACGCGGCCGACAAATTCGGGAATGAGGCCGAACTTGAGGAGATCCTCGGGCTCGGCATTCATCAGCAATTCGCCCACCGTCCGCTCGTCCGGCGCCGAAACCTTGGCCCCGAATCCCATGGTCTTGCCTTGCAGACGGTTGGAGATGATCTTTTCCAACCCGGCAAAGGCGCCGCCGCAGATGAACAGGATATTGGTCGTGTCCACCTGCAGGAATTCCTGCTGCGGATGCTTGCGACCACCCTGCGGCGGCACGCTCGCCACCGTCCCCTCCATGATCTTGAGCAGTGCCTGCTGCACCACCTCGCCCGACACATCGCGCGTGATCGAGGGGTTGTCGGACTTGCGGCTGATCTTGTCGACCTCGTCGATATAGACGATGCCGCGCTGCGCCCGCTCGACATTGTAGTCGGCCGCCTGCAACAGTTTCAGAATGATGTTCTCGACATCCTCGCCGACATAGCCCGCCTCGGTGAGCGTCGTCGCGTCGGCCATGGTAAAGGGCA
>RFKS01000218.1 GCA_003694205.1 Alphaproteobacteria bacterium
CTGCTTGAGACTGCAGCCCTCGAAAGTGGCGATGGCCTCGCGCAATTCGTCGAGCGTCGTCGAGGCGGCGGCACGGGCGGCCGCTTCCTCGCTCAGGGCCGCGGGCGGCGTCACCGCGCGTACCGCCGTTGCTGCCGGACGCGGTGCGGGGTCCTGTGGCCCGCCCGCGGCAACCCTTGCGACCGGCGGCGGGGGCGTGGCCGGACGAGCGAACCGGTTCACCGGGCTCTCGCCGATGGCTTCGTCGACACCAGCGAGTTCGTACCAGGCAAGAAGGGCCGCCGGGCCCATCGTCCCGCTCGCTGTGCCCTGGTCCCGCGTTGCTGCCATCCTCGCACCACCGTGTCGTTTCCCGGAAACGGGCGTTAGCATGTTGCGGGACCCGATGTCACTATCGCGGGCGCGGACATGCCCGAAAGCGCGGCGATGCGTTTGACGCCACGCGCGCGATGGGGGCATAAGCAGGATGCGACCGGCGGCCCGCCGCTGCAGGTCGGATATCGGCGGATCCGGGAAGGGAATACGGGCATGGAACGCGAATCGATGGAGTTCGATATCGTCATCGTTGGCGCCGGTCCGGCCGGTCTCGCCGCCGCCATCCGGCTCAAGCAGCTTGCGACGGAGGCGGGCGGCGAGATCAGCGTCTGCGTCCTCGAGAAGGGATCCGAGGTGGGGGCGCATATCCTCTCGGGTGCGGTGATCGATCCGGTCGCGCTCGATGAGCTGATCCCCGACTGGCGCGACCGCGAGGACTGTCCGCTCAAGGTTCCGGTCACTGTCAACCGGCATCTGTTCCTGAGTGAAAAGCGCGCATTCGCCATGCCGCATTTCCTGTTGCCGCCCTTTCTTCACAACACGGGTTGCTTTACGGGCAGCCTCGGCAATCTCTGCCGCTGGTTGGCGACGGAGGCGGAAAGGCTCGGGGTCGAAATCTTCCCCGGCTTTGCGGCGGCCGAGGTGCTCCATGACGAGAGCGGCGCGGTGCGCGGGGTGGCTACCGGGGACATGGGAATCGCCCGCGACGGCTCGAAGAAGCCCAGCTATACGCCCGGTGTCGAGCTGCTCGGCAAATATACCTTCTTTGCCGAGGGTGCGCGTGGCTCTCTGACCAAGCGGCTGTTCGAGACCTTCGACCTGCGTGCTGGTGTCGAGCCGCAGACCTTTGCGCTCGGCGTCAAGGAGCTGTGGGATGTGGCGCCCGAAAAGCATCACCCGGGCACCGTCATCCATACCCAGGGCTGGCCGCTCGAGGATGTTGCCGGCGGCGGTTTTCTCTACCACCAGGAGAATGGGCAGGTGGCGCTCGGCTTCGTCGTCGCGCTCGATTATGAGAATCCCTTTGTTTCGCCCTTTGCGGAGATGCAGCGTTGGAAGCTGCATCCGGCAATCCGCGAGGTGATCGAGGGCGGCCGTCGCGTCTGCTACGGCGCGCGGGTGATCAATGAAGGCGGGCTGCAGTCGATCCCCAAGCTCGTCTTTCCGGGCGGGGCACTCATCGGCTGTAGCGCCGGCTTCGTCAATGTGCCGCGCATCAAGGGCTCGCACAATGCGATGAAGAGCGGCATGCTGGCGGCCGAGGCCGCGGCAGCGAAGATTCTCGGCGGCGCCGCAGGCGGCGACGAGCTGACCGACTATCCGGCCGCACTCCGTGACTCCTATGTCTGGAAAGAGCTCCATAAAGTACGCAATGCCCGACCGGCACTGAACAAGTTCGGCATCACCTGGGGAACGCTCTATTCCGGAATCGACATGTGGCTCCATGCGCTGGGGCTCGGCTTTCTCGTCCCCTGGACCCTGCGTCACGGCCGCGCCGATCACGAGGCGACGCGACCGGCGAAGGAATTCGAGCCCATCGATTATCCGAAACCGGATGGCAGCATCACCTTCGACCGCCTGTCGTCGGTGTTCCTGTCGAACACCAATCATGAAGAGGACCAGCCGGTCCATCTCCGCCTCAAGGATCCCGAGGTGGCGGTCAAGGTCAATCTCGCGCTTTATGACGGACCGGAGGAACGCTATTGCCCGGCCGGCGTCTATGAGTTCGTCGGCCGTGAGGAGGGTCGGCCGCGTCTGCAGATCAACGCCCAGAACTGTGTCCACTGCAAGACCTGTGACATCAAGGACCCGACACAGAATATCGACTGGGTTGTGCCGGAAGGTGGCGGTGGGCCGAATTATCCCAATATGTAGGTCAGGGTGTAGGTCAGGGGCGTGGCCGCGGCGCCGGGCCGGATATGCTATCATGGTGCCCGCTCGGCGCCGGAGACGGTAGAGGAGTGATGAGTATGTTGCGCAAGAGGTGGGGGCAGACCGGCGGCTTCGCGGTGGCGGCGATGCTGTCGCTTGCGGCTGCGGGTTGCGCAGCGCCGCCTGCACCCCCCGAGTTCACGGCACCGGCTCCTGCTGAGGGTGAGAACTACGCGGCCTATGTGGCGGGACGTTTTGCGGTCGAGAATGGCGACCCGCGGGCGGCGGACCTTTTGCTTGAGGCGGCGCGGCAGGACCCGGGCAATATGGAGATTCTGCATCGCGCCTTTCTTGCCCTGATCACCGCCGGTCGCATGAGCGAAGCCGTCGCCGTCGCGGAGACGCTGGCCCGGCGGGACGCTCACAATGGCATCGTCGAGCTCGTACTCGCCGTCGATGCCTTTGCACGGAAAGATTTCGACGTGGCGCTTGCGCATCAGGAGCGGATCGGGAGCGGCGGTTTTGAATCGCTTATCGGACCGATTCTCAAGGCCTGGGTCCTGGCCGCGAAGGGGGACAGGAAGTCCGCACTCGGCGCACTCGAACGCCTGCGCACGGTGGCTGCCCTGCGCCCCTTCGCGCTTGCGCACACCGCCTATATCCTCGATTTCCTCGGTGATGAAGAGGCGGCGGCCGCTGCCTACAAGGAGGCGCTCGAGTCGGGACAGCTCTCGTCACTGCAGCCGGTCGTGTCCTACGCCGCCTTCCTGCAGAAACATGGCCGGGCGACCGAGGCGCTTGCAGTGATCGAGCAATATGCGCTGATGTTTCGCGACAGCGGTTATCTCGAGACCGCACGCAACCGGCTGGTTGCCGGGCAGCCGATCGAGGTCGCCACCACGACACCACAGTCGGCACTGGCGCTTGTGCTGTTTCGCGCAGCCCGTGAGCTCGAGCGGCAGGAGGTGCGTCAGCCGGCCATCATCTATGCGCGCCTCGCCACGCATCTGACGCCGCAGTCGGACGAAGCCCGCCTGCGTCTGGCCGGTATGCTGGCCGATGCGGAGATGTACGATGCGGCGCTGGGCGTGCTGGATGCGATCGGACGCCAGTCCCCGGAATATGGCGCCGCCCGCATGCAGGTGGCGTGGATTTACGAACGGTCGGGGGACAGCGAGGCCGCCATCGGCGCGCTGACCGATTATCTGACAAGCGAGCCGGACAACATCCGGGCCTGGGCGACCTTGGGCGATATCTATCGCGGACAGGAAAAATTCCGCGACGCCGCGCGCGCCTATACGAAGGCGATCACAGGTCTCGGCAAGGACAGCGAGGTTGAGCCCTGGTTCCTCTATTTCGCACGCGGTATCGCCTATGAGCGCCAGGGCGAGTGGGAGATCGCCGAGACCGATCTGCTGAAGGCCCTCGAGCTCAATCCCGACGAGCCGCAGGTGCTCAACTATCTCGGCTACAGCTGGATCGATCGCGGGATCCATCTCCAACGTGGCACCGAGCTCATCAAGAAGGCGGCGGCGCTGCGGCCCAACGACGGCTTCATCATCGACAGCCTCGGCTGGGCCTATTATCTCCGCGGCGACTATGACGAGGCGGTGCAGACGCTTGAACGGGCGGTGCAGCTCGAGCCCACCGATCCCACGATCAATGACCATCTCGGTGATGCCTACTGGCGGGTGGGGCGCGAGATGGAGGCCCGTTTCCAGTGGCGGCACGCGCTTGCCTTCGGCCCAGAGAAGGAGAGCGACCGCAAGCGCATCGCGGACAAGCTCGATTTCGGCCTCGATTATGCCGACGCCCGCGCTGTGCACTAGCGGCCAATGAGAGAAGCTGGTCAGAAAGTCGCGCTTGACGCGCCGGCCAAGATCAATCTCTTCC
>RFKS01000219.1 GCA_003694205.1 Alphaproteobacteria bacterium
CTCGCCGCCGAGGCCGACGCGCGCGCGACGGTGAAGGGTCTCTTCATGGCGCGTGCGATCATGGCGCAGCCGGCGATCGCCCCGCTCGTCCGGCGCGAGCGCCTGCCCGGCCCGGAGGCCGCGGACGAGGCGGCGCTGCTCGCTCATGCACGGACGAGCGGGACGACCATCTATCACCCGGTCGGCACCTGTGCCATGGGAGCGGCGGACGACGGTCGCGCCGTTCTGACCCCCGATCTCGCCGTCAAGGGGCTCGACGGCCTGTTCGTCGCCGACGCCTCGGTGATGCCGCGGCTCGTTTCGGGCAATACCAACGCGCCGACAATCATGATCGCCGAGAAGGCGGCCGACCTCCTTCTCGGCAGGGCGCCGCCGGCACCCCAGCGCTGGCCCGAGGCCCTTTGACGTTGACTTTCGGATGCCGAGCGTCGAGTTTGGGGCCTCAACACTGCAACGGAGAGATGTTTTGAGCACTGCGAATACCGGCGATACGGTCCGGGTCCACTATACCGGCACGCTTGAGAGCGGCCAGGAGTTCGATAGTTCGCGCGGCCGCGACCCGATCGCCTTCGAGCTCGGCAAGCACCAGGTGATTCCCGGATTCGAGGACGCCGTGGTGGGAATGGCGCCGGGCGAGACGAAGACCGTCACGATTGCTGCCGAGGAGGCCTATGGCCCGCGCCGCGAGGATCTCGTCTTCACCTTGCCGCAGGATCAGTTTCCCGGCGACATCAAGCTCGAGAAGGGGCTGCGCGTGACCGGCACCACCCAGGAAGGCCAGTCGATCGGCATGACGGTGGTCGATTTCACCGACGAGACCGTGACCCTCGACGCCAATCATCCGCTCGCCGGTGAATCGCTTATCTTCGAGATCGAACTCGTCGAAATCGCCTGAGCAGGGGCGGTTTCCGCCATGACGGGGGGCGCACCATGGGCGGAATCGCGAAGCACGCGACCCTCGCGGTCCTCCTCCTCCTCGTTCTGCTCCGGCCGGTGAGCGTCACGGCGCGGGATGGGGGCGCTGAGGCGAGCGCCGCGGTGCGCGCCACCATCGAGGCCTTTTTCGATGCCATGAGCGCGCATGATGCGGATGCCATGGCGGCGCTTCTTGTGGAGGGCGGCGTCGCGGCGACCGTGCGGGAGCATGGGGACGGTGACGCGGAGACGCAGGCGCGTATCATCCCGCTCGCGGAGCTACCGCGGATCTTCGCCGGCAACACGGATGCCATCCGCGAGCGCATCTGGGACGCCGAGATCCGCATTGATGACAGCATCGCGACGGTTTGGGCACCCTATGATTTCCACCTGAATGGGGACTTCGACCATTGCGGCTTCGATGCCTTCCAGCTTCTGAAGCTCGACGGCCGCTGGCGTATTGTCAGCATTGTCTGGACTTCCCGCACGCAGGACTGCCCGCCCGGCGCCGCGTCACCTTCTGACCGTTAGCTGGCAGCGTCGGCGTGCAGTCTACCCCGCCTTCTTGAGGTCGCCGGCGGAGGTGCGGGCGGGGTCGTAGGCGAGGTTGGGGGCAAGCCATTTCTCCGCCTCCGCGACGCTGACGCCGCGGCGCGTCGCATAGTCCGCGACCTGGTCGCGGCCGATCTTCCCCACCCCGAAATAATGCGCGCGCGGATGCGCGAAATAGAAGCCGGAGACGGCGGCGGTGGGCAGCATGGCGAAATTCTCGGTCAGCCGGATGCCGGCCTTGGCCTCGGCATCGAGGAGGCGGAAGAGCGCCGGCTTTTCCGAATGATCCGGGCAGGCGGGATAGCCCGGTGCAGGGCGGATGCCGCGGTAGCGCTCGCGGATCAGTTCTTCGTTGCTCAGCGCCTCATCGGGCGCATAGCCCCAGAATTCGCGCCGCACGCGCTCGTGCAGACGCTCGGCGAAGGCTTCCGCCAGACGATCGGCGAGCGCTTTCAAAAGAATCGCCGAATAATCGTCGTGGGCGGCCTCGAAGGCGGCGACACGCTCCTCGATGCCAATGCCGGCGGTGACCGCGAAGGCACCGAGATAATCCGCGACCCCGCTTCTGATGGGCGCGACGAAATCGGCGAGGCAAAAGTTCGGGCGTCCCTCGCGTTTGGCGATCTGCTGGCGCAGAAAGTGGAAGCGCGCGCGCTCTCGGCTGCGAGCCTCGTCTTCATAAAGCACGACATCGTCGCCCGCGGCATTGGCCGGCCAGAAGCCGATGACGCCACGCGCCTCGAGCCAGCGCTCTTCGATGATGCGTTCGAGCATGGCACGCGCATCGGCAAACAGCGTTCGCGCCGTCTCGCCGACAGTGGCATCGTCGAGGATCGCGGGATAGGTGCCCGCAAGCTCCCAGGCGCGGAAGAAGGGCGTCCAGTCGATGCGCTCCACGAGATCGGCGAGCGGATAGTCGGTGAAGGTCTCGGTGCCGATGAGCCGCGGCCGCTCGGGCACATAGCCTTGCCAGTCGATCGCCTCGCGATTGGCCCGGGCGGCGGCGAGCGGCACGAGCCCCTTCTCCTTCGCGCTGCCCTCGCGCGCCTTGCGCAGCCGCGCATAATCATTGGCGACCTCCAGGACGAAGGGCGCGCGCTGCGTCTTCGAGACGAGATTGCCGGCGACCCCGACGGCGCGTGAGGCGTCGAGCACGTGGATCACGGGCCCCGAATAGCGGGGGGCGATCTTGACCGCGGTATGCACGCGCGAGGTCGTCGCACCGCCGATCATCAGCGGCAGGTCCATCTTCGCGCGCTCCATCTCTTCGGCCACCGTCGCCATCTCGTCGAGCGAGGGGGTGATGAGGCCGGAGAGCCCGATGATGTCGGCCTTCTTCTCGCGCGCCGCCTTGAGGATATCCTGCCAGGGCACCATGACGCCGAGGTCGATGACCTCGAAATTGTTGCACTGGAGGACGACGCCGACGATGTTCTTGCCGATATCGTGGACATCGCCCTTCACCGTCGCCATCACGATCCGGCCCTTGGCGCGATCCCCGGCGGTCTTCTCGGCCTCGATATAGGGGAGAAGATGGGCCACCGCCTTCTTCATCACCCGCGCCGATTTCACGACCTGCGGCAGGAACATCCTGCCCGATCCGAAGAGATCGCCGACGACGTTCATGCCGTCCATCAGCGGTCCCTCGATGACCTCGATCGGGCGTGCGAATTTCTGCCGCGCCTCTTCGGTGTCCTCGACGATCCAGCGATCGATTCCCCTGACCAGCGCATGTTCGAGCCGCTTCTCGACCGGCTGGTCGCGCCAGGAAAGGTCTTCCTCGCGCCGTTTGCCGCCGCTCCTGTAGTCCTCGGCGATGGCGAGCAGCCGCTCCGTGGCGTCCAGCCGGCGGTTGAGGATTACGTCCTCCACCGCCTCGCGCAGGCGCGGCTCGATCTCGTCATAGACGGCAAGCTGTCCGGCATTGACGATCCCCATGTCGAGCCCGGCGCGGATCGCATGATAGAGGAAGACCGCGTGCATTGCCTCGCGCACGGCATTGTTGCCGCGGAAAGAG
>RFKS01000220.1 GCA_003694205.1 Alphaproteobacteria bacterium
GAAGGCGGCGCCTTCCTTGTGCATGTCGATGAAGATCTCGCCGAGCGAGCCGTCGTTATATTCGCCGGTCCTGAGATAGACCTTGTGGCCGCCGACGAGCGCCTTCTGCGTATAGCCCTTGCGCCGCTGCGGCAGCTTGTTGCGCCGCACCGGTCCGGTGACGACGCGCTCGACGATGCGCTCGGCGACGACCTGCGCCTTCTCGCCCGGGGGCACGCTATCGTTCTGAAGCTCCTCGAGGTCTTCCTCGGTCAGCAGTGACGTCGCCAGCGGCTGCGAAAGCTTCGAGCCGTCGCGGTAGAGGGCATTGGCCTTGAGCGCCAGAGTCCAGCTCAACTCATAGGCGCGCTTGCAATCCTCGACCGAGGCGCTGTTGGGCATGTTGATGGTCTTCGAGATGGCGCCCGAAATGAAGGGCTGGGCCGCCGCCAGCATGCGGATATGGCTCTCCCAGGAGAGCGCGCGCTTGCCGATGCGGCCGCAGGGATTGGCGCAGTCGAAGACCGGCAGATGCTCGGGCCGGAGGTGCGGTGCGCCTTCGAGCGTCATGGCGCCGCAGACATAGAGATTGGCCTCCTCGATCTCTGTTCGCGAGAAGCCGAGCGCGGCCAGCATGTCGAAGGCGACATCCTCGAGCTGCTCGTCCGTGAAGCCGAGCACGTCGCGGCAGAAACCATCGCCGAGGGTCCAGCGATTGAAGACAAAGCGGATGTCGAACGAGCTCTTGAGATTCTCCTCGAGCGCGTCGAGTTGGGCCTGCGCGAAGCCCTTCGCCTTCAGCGTCTCGTGATTGATGTGCGGGGCGCCGGCGAGGGTCCCGTGACCGACCGCATAGGAGACGATGTCGGCGATCTCGTCCTCGTCGTAGCCGAGCACGTCGAGCGCCTGCGGCACGATCCGGTTGATGATTTTGAAATAGCCACCGCCGGCGAGCTTCTTGAACTTGACGAGCGCGAAATCGGGCTCGATGCCGGTGGTGTCGCAATCCATGACGAGACCGATCGTGCCGGTGGGCGCGATCACGGTCGCCTGGGCATTGCGGTAGCCATGGCGTTCGCCGAGCGCGAGCGCCTCGTCCCAAGACCTTGCCGCCGCTGCGGCGAGACCCGAATCCGGGCAATTCGCGATGTCGAGCGGCACCGGCAGCGTGTGCAGCCCTTCATAGCCCGTCGCCTCGCCATGTGCGGCGCGGCGGTGATTGCGGATCACGCGCAACATGTGTTCGCGATTTTCCTCGAAACCCGGAAAGGCGCCGAGCTCCTCGGCCATCTCGGCCGAGGTGGCGTAGGAGGTGCCGGTCATGAGCGCCGTTACCGCACCGCAGAGGGCGCGCCCCTCGTCGCTGTCATAGGGGAGCCCGAGCGACATCAGGAGTCCGCCGAGATTGGCATAGCCGAGACCCAGCGTGCGGAAGCGGTAGCTGAGCTCGGCAATCTCGCGCGAGGGGAACTGGGCCATCAGGACCGAGATTTCGAGAACGATGGTCCACAGGCGCACCGCGTGGCGGAAGTCGGCAATATCGAAGCTGCCGTCCGGACGGCGGAACTGCATCAGGTTGAGCGATGCGAGATTGCACGCCGTGTCGTCGAGGAACATGTATTCCGAGCACGGGTTCGAGGCGCGGATACGCCCCGAGGCCGGGCAGGTGTGCCAGTCGTTGATGGTGGTGTCGAACTGGATACCGGGGTCGGCACAAGACCAGGCGGCATAGGCGATCTGGTCCCACAATTCGGCGGCCTTCACCGTTTTCGCCGTCTCGCCGTTGGTGCGCCAGGTGAGATCCCAGTCGCCGTTCGTTCGGACCGCCTGCATGAAGGCGTCGGTGACGCGCACGGTGTTGTTCGAATTCTGCCCCGACACCGTCAGATAGGCCTCGGAATCCCAGTCGGTGTTGTAGGTCTCGAAGTCGATGCGGCGATAGCCCTGCTCGGCGAACTGGATCACCCTTTGCACATAGTTTTCGGGAATCATCATCTTGCGCGCCGCCAGGATCTCGCGCTTGAGCGCCTTGTTCTTTTTCGGATCGAAGGCGTCATCGCCGAGTCGGTCGCGTTCCGCGTGGCAGGCCTCCATGATGCGGTTGAGGTGCAGCTCGCAAAGCCTCGAGCCGCAGACGAGCGCCGCGACCTTCTGCTCTTCCCGCACCTTCCAGGAGATGAAATCGCCGATGTCTGGATGGTCGATATCGACCACCACCATCTTGGCCGCGCGGCGCGTCGTGCCGCCGGACTTGATGGCGCCGGCAGCGCGGTCGCCAATTTTGAGGAAACTCATCAGTCCGGACGACTTGCCGCCGCCCGACAGCGGTTCGTTCTCGGCCCGTAAATTGGAGAAATTCGAGCCCGTGCCGGAGCCGTATTTGAACAGGCGCGCCTCGCGCACCCAGAGGTCCATGATGCCGCCCTCGTTGACGAGGTCGTCCGAGACCGACTGGATGAAGCAGGCGTGTGGTTGCGGGTGCTCATAGGCACTCGCCGATCGCACCGTCTTGCCGGACTCGAAATCGACGTAGAAATGGCCCTGTCCGGGTCCGTCGATGCCATAGGCCCAGTAGAGCCCGGTATTGAACCACTGCGGGCTGTTGGGTGCCGCCATCTGGCGCGCGAGCATGTGACGGAGTTCGTCATAGAAAGCGCGCGCATCCTCCTCGGCGTCGAAATAGCCGCCCTTCCAGCCCCAATAGGTCCAGGTTCCAGCGAGCCGGTCGAAGACCTGGCGAGCACTCGTCTCGCTGCCGTAGCGCTCGCTCTTCCGGAGCTTGGCCAGCGCTTCCTCGTCCGGCACATGGCGCCACAGCCAGTTCGGCACGGTCTCTTCCTCGACCGCCTTCAGCCGCGCCGGCACCCCGGCCTTGCGGAAATATTTCTGTGCAAGGATGTCAGTCGCCACCTGCGAGAAAGACTCCGGCACCTCGACGTCCTCCATGCGGAAGACGGCGCTGCCGTCGGGATTGCGAATCTCGCTCGTCGCCTTGCGGAAACCGATGCCCTGATAAGCTGACTCACCGGCCTTGGTGAATCGACGCGCGATCTTCATGATTCTCCCCCTCGTCTCACACGGTATGCGACTGCCTGATATCGCGTCGCGCAACGGCCTTGCGACACCAAGATGTGGGTCAGGCGTCGGCGCGGACCACAAAGTCTAGCCCAAAGAAGGCGGCCCGCAAGCCCCTTTCGGTAAAAAAATGTGGTTGACAAAGCGGCAAAACAAGACGGCTCGCGGAGCCCCCTTGGAGCCTGCGGCGGCGACTGCGGGATGGCGTCCCGGCATCTCGCACGGACGTGAGGAGGTGTGACCGGAAATTCCGCCCGCTTGGCGATGATGCGGCTGGACGCGTGGCCCGCAAATTGCCATAGTCGCGGCGGATTTTCGGCCTCGACCGGCCGCGCTTAAGCATGAGGTGCGTGGAGCCATGGGCATCCTCAGAACGATGTTTCTCAAGATCTTCACCTGGTGGCACGGGGCCACCATCGGAACTGCCCTTTACACCTGGCGCCGCGGTGTTCGGGTGGGCGAGGATTCAGAGGGCAATGTTTACTATCGCTCGAAGGACGGCCGCCGCCGCTGGGTGATCTACAATGGCGAGGCCGAGGCCTCGCGCGTGCCACCCGAATGGCATCGCTGGCTGCACAAGACGACCGACGTGCCGCCAAGTGAGGCGCCGTTGCCGGTCAAGCCGTGGGAGAAGCCGCATCGGCCCAATCCGACCGGCACGCCGGCGGCCCATTTCCCGCCCGGAAGCCTCGCCCGCGGGGCAGAGCTGGGCGCGGTGCGTCCACTCTATGAGCCCTGGCGGCCCGAATAGGGGGCAGGGGAGGCCGAGGAGCGCGCACATGAACAGCAATCTGGTCGAATCCCTGATCGGCGCCGTGGTCCTCGTCGTGGCGGCGGGCTTCCTTTATATCGCCTACACGACCACCGACGTGGCGGGACGGGACGGTTATCCGCTGATCGCCCGCTTCGAGCGCGTCGGTGGCCTCAATCTCGGCGCCGATGTGCGGCTGTCGGGGATCAAGGTGGGCACCGTCACGCGCGAGGAACTCGACCCCGACAGCTATCAGGCGGTGGTTCATTTCGTCATCGATCGCAGCATCAGGCTGCCCGTTGATTCGGGCGCCTCGATCACCTCGGACGGGCTGCTCGGCGACACCTATCTCGAGCTGAGCCCGGGCGGTGCCCCCGACTATCTGGAACCAGGCGACCAGGTCGAATTCACCGAGGATCCGATCGATATCTGGTCGCTGGTCTCGAAAGCCGTGTTCAGCGGCGATTCGGCGAGTGACGGCGAAGCAAAGTGA
>RFKS01000221.1 GCA_003694205.1 Alphaproteobacteria bacterium
ACCACGATCTCCTCGATGGTGAAGCCGGTCCCGCTTTCGCTCTCGGCTCCCTCCTGTGTGCCCTGCGCCAGCGCCGCCACAGCCGCCATGTCGAGCACCAGCAGGGACGCAAGTCCGGCGATCAGCCCGATGGTCCGCCTGCTCCGCTTGAGCCCTCCGTGCCCTGAAATCATCGCTCGTCCTCCCCTCGCCTTCGGCGCGCTTCGACAGGCGCCGATGCGTGCTTTTTCTGCCCATGGACAAGAAGCCTAGGGACAGCAAGCGACGCTGCCTATGGCGCAAGCGATCATTGTTCGTGTACAATTTCGCTCAAGGCATCGACAGGAAGGACGGTGACCCGCGATGGCCGAACGGACAAGGGGCGAGTCTTCACATTGCTATCCTGTGCCGGTGGCCAATCTGGGACCACTGGCAGCGCTTGCAGACGAGGCGGGGGTGCCGCTTCCCATGATCCTCGACGAGCTCGGCCTGCCAGGGGATCTTTTCGACACCAGCCCGACGGGCGCACTCTCCCTTGCTGACTATTTCCGCATCTTCGATCGCCTCGCGCGGGCCGTGGGAGACGAGACCTGCCATCTTTCCAGCCGGCCGCTGATGCCCGGCTCGACACATTTCGTGTTTTCGCACATTGCCGGCGCACGCACCCTCGGCGAGGCAATGCGACGTGTCGCGCGCGCGTACAACGTGCTGCATGGCGGCAGCTACAACCGTGTTGAGGAGCGCAAGGACGGGCTTGTCTATATCGTCGACGACCGTGCCTTTCCCTATGCCGCCCGCGACGACGACGCCTATATCGTCTTCACGCTCGAATGCGTGCTCGTTTTCCTCCACTGTGCACTGATGATGATCGCTTCCGACGCGCTCCGGGGCGCGCTGCGCAAGGTCCACACGCGGCGACGCGATCGTACGCCGGGCGGCGCCCATCTCGCCTTCCTCGGCGTTCCCGTCCGGCGCCGTTCTCCTCATTATGCCCTCGTTTATGACGCCGCAGCGGCCGCACTTCCCGTGGACCTTGACGAAGCCGACCTGCCCGCACCGCATGCGATCTATCGCAGAATTGTTGAAATGATCGAGGCCGAGGAGGCAGGAGGGCGCGCGCTGAGCGTTCAGGCACGCGTCCGCGATGCCCTCGAGCGCGGACTCGACGATCAGGAAATGATTGCGCGTCGACTGGGCATGAGCGTCGCCACGCTGAGGCGCCGACTCGCCGAGGAAGGCACCGGCTTTCGCGCCCTCCGTGGACAGGTGTTCGACGCGCGGGCCAAGGCGATGCTGGCCGAGGGCCAGCATGCCGGCGACATCGCGGAAACGCTCGGCTACGCCGACGTCCGCAGCTTCATTCGCGCCTTCAAGAGCAAAAACGGGCTGACGCCGCACGCCTATGTCGGTCGACTCAGGAGAATTCCTCGCTGAGTTGCCGCACCAGACGCCGCAGCAGGTCTCGCACGGGACGGCTGCCGACCTTGTGAAACGCGCGAACGAGCTCGAGTCCTTCGCGGTGACCGAGGTCGGGGATCGGCGCCCCGTCGGGGTCGACAAAGAAATCGTCGACCGACATGTCCAAT
This sequence comes from Alphaproteobacteria bacterium, assembly GCA_003694205.1. Taxonomy (GTDB): domain Bacteria; phylum Pseudomonadota; class Alphaproteobacteria; order Sphingomonadales; family Rhodothalassiaceae; genus J134. The sequence goes on from RFKS01000221.1 coordinate 1,566, forward strand.
ATGACCGCCATGCGATAGAGCCTGCTCGCCGATATCCGGTCCGCGCCGGTCTCGTATTTCTGCAGCTGCTGGAAGGAGATGCCGAGCCGCCTGGCGAATTCCTGCTGGCTCAGTCCGGCAAGCGTGCGCGCGGCACGCACGCGCGCGCCCACTTGTGCATCGATCGGATCCTGTTTCATTCTGTTGTCACTGTCCCTGTCCGTCCGACGGTGCCGGCGTCGGCTTCATGAACCCGCGACGCCTGTGAACGCCGCACACATCGCCCCCTCGCGTTTCGCATGGCGAAACGCGCTGACCCGATCCTTGCGATGCACCTCAGATTTGTCCGCGGCCCTCTGTCGCTTGCCGGGACCGCCACCCGTCAGGCGGCGGATCGCTCGAGCGACTCACGATCGCGCATGGCGGACGGGTTGGACCCCGCGCCGCCCGGCTGGCCTTTGGATGTGGGAGAGATCGTTGGTCACAATGCTCACCGAAAAAGACCGGCCAATTGCGACCCCCGCAAGTCCCATAACAGCACGGGAATGAAAGATGTGTAAACAGGAAAGGCCGGACGCCACTAGATCGGTTCGATGCGCAGCATCAGTGGCTCGTCGAGAACGGCGTCGATGGCGCGGAAGCGGGCCAGAACATTGTCCATCGCCCCTTCGCTGGTTTCGTGCGTGGTGAGGATGAGATGCACCGAGTCCGGCTCCGCTCCGCCGCGCTGGATCAGGCGCTCGACCGAGACCCCGCCGTCACGGAGCCCGGCCGCGATATCGGCCATGACGCCGATCCGGTCGACCACCCTCAGGCGGACATAGAAGCGCCCGCGCCGCTCGGCCGCGGGAACTGCCTCGAGTGGCCGCAACGCGCCCGCCGGAAGCGAGAAGGTCGAGGTTCGGTTGCCACGGGCGATCTCGATCAGGTCGGCGACGACGGCCGAGGCGGTCGGCCCAGCACCGGCGCCCAGTCCCTCGATCATCGTCGGACCGGCGAAATTGCCGTGCACTTCGATGGCGTTGGCGGCACCGCGTACCTTGGCCAGCGCCTCGCCCTCCTCGACGAGACAGGCGTGCACGCGCTGGTCGAGGCGCGCTCCTTCGCGCCGGGCGATGCCGAGAAGCCGGATGCGATAGCCGAGCTCGCGCGCATAGGCGATGTCGACATCAGTGACGTGGCGCACGCCCTCGATCGAGAGCGCCGTCATGTCGGGCGGCGTGCCGAAGGCGAGGCTCGCCAGGATCGCCGTCTTGTGCGCGCTGTCGATGCCGTCGATGTCGAAGCTCGGATCGGCCTCGGCATAGCCCTTCTGTTGCGCCTCGGCGAGCGCATCAGCGAAACGCGCGCCGGTCTCCTCCATGCGCGTGAGGATGAAATTGGCGGTGCCATTCAGGATGCCGTGCAACCGGTCGATGCGATTGGCGGCCAGTCCCTCCTTCAATGTCTTGACGATCGGGATGCCGCCGGCCACCGCCGCTTCGAAGCGCAGGGCGGCGCCACCCCGCTCGGCCAGCAGGGCCAGCTCCGCCCCGTGATGCGCGATGAGCGCCTTGTTCGCGGTAACAAAGCAGAGTCCGCGGGCCAGCGTCGCGCGGGCCAGCGCGAGGGCCGGCCCGTCGGCGCCACCGATCAGTTCGACGACGACATGGACGGCGCCGGGATCGGCAAGATCGAGCGGGTTGTCGCGCCAGGGAAAGGCACCGACATCGACCCTTCGCTGGCGGTGCCGGTCCCGTGCCGATACCGCAGCGACGGCAATCGGACGCGCCGCCCGCGCCGCCACGAGATCGGCATTGCCATCAAGAAGCTCGAGCACGCCGCAGCCGACGGTGCCGAGCCCGGCGATGCCGATACGCAGCGGCTTCACCTTGCCGGAGGTTGCGTCTCCCGCCGCGGCGGGGGCGTCAATGGGCGATGCGGTCCGCGTCATGGCGTGACTCCCGAATCTCGCTCAGCCGGTCGGCGACGACGGTGGCGATGGCCATGGTCGTCGCGTCGCCACCGAGATCGTGGCTGCGTACGCCTTGCGCCAGCACCGCGTCAACCGCCTCGCGGACGAGCGCTGCCTCCTCTGGCCGGTCGAAGCCGAGCTCGAGCATCATGGCCACGCTCTCGATCATGCCCAGGGGATTGGCGATGCCTTGGCCTGCGATGTCGGGCGCCGAGCCGTGCACCGGCTCGTAAAGCCCGCGCCGACCATCACCGAGCGAGGCCGAGCCGATGAGCCCGATCGAGCCCGCGAGCACGCTCGCTTCATCGGTGAGGATGTCGCCGAAGAGATTCTCGGTGACGATGACATCGAAATCGCGCGGCCGCGTCATCAGATACATCGCCGCCGCATCGACGAGCAGGATCTCGAAATCGAGATCGGCATAATCGGCGCCGATGATCTCGCCCGTGACCGCGCGCCACAGCCGGCTGGTCTCCAGCACATTGGCCTTGTCGATGAGCGTCAGCTTGCCGCGGCGCGCGCGGGCAAGCGCGGCGGCGCGGCGCACGACGCGCGCGATTTCGTCCCGTGTGTAGCAGCAGACGTCCTCGGCCGCTTCCGCGTCGCGACGCTTGGCGCCGAAATAGAGCCCGCCGGTGAGCTCACGCACGAACAGCATGTCGGTGCCGCGCGCGATCTCGGGCCGGAGCGGTGTCGCCGCAACGGTTGACGTCCGCACCCGGATCGGCCGCAGATTGGCATAAAGCCCGAGCCCCGCGCGCAGGGCGAGAAGCCCCGCCTCGGGGCGGCGCGGACCGGGCAGATCGTTCCACTGCGGCCCGCCGACAGCGCCCAGCAGCACCGCATCGGCGGCGCGCGCGGCGGTGAGCGTGGCGTCGGGCAACGGCACACCGTGCCGCTCGATCGCCGCGCCGCCGATCAGCGCCTCCTCATAGCGGAACGCCAGCCCGGCGCACGCGGCAATGCGATCGAGAACGATGCGCGCGGCCGCCAGCACCTCGGGCCCGATGCCGTCCCCGGGGAGCAGCAGGATCTTCGCCATGGCACTCAGCCGGCGGCGGTGCGGGTCGGCAGCGGCACCGCCTCGCCTTCGAGCGGCTCGAGCC
>RFKS01000222.1 GCA_003694205.1 Alphaproteobacteria bacterium
CCGGCGCTGTGACAAAATCGCCGCGGGCGCCGAACGGGTCGCCCCTGCGGTAATAGCCGTGCACGGGATGCTGCAGCACCTCGGCCATGTAACGGCTGAGCGGTATTGGCCCCTCCGTCGCGATCAGCCGCCGGAGATGGCTCTCGAGGGCTGTGGCGCCCGAATCGCTCACCGCCCCGCCTGTGCCGGCTGCCGGAACGCCCACCAGACGAGGCCGGCGCCGAACAGGATGAGCGGCAGGCTCAGGATCTGGCCCATGCTGAGGACCCCGCCGATGAGGCCGAGATAGGCATCGGGCTCACGGAAGAACTCGACCGCAAAGCGTGCGACACCGTAGCCGGCGCAGAAGATGCCGACAATGGCGCCCGGTCGCCGCTGCGCGAGATCGCTGCGTGTGGCGACGAGATTGAGGAGGAGAAAAAGGACGAGTCCCTCGAGCGTCGCCTCATAGAGCTGGCTCGGGTGGCGCGGCACGCCCGCGGGATCGCGCGGAAAGACCATTGCCCAGGGCACCTCGCCTGGTCGCCCCCAGAGCTCGCCATTGATGAAATTGGCAATGCGCCCGAAGAAAAGTCCGATCGGCACCGCCAGCGAGACGAGATCGGCGAACCGCAACAGCGGAATGCGCCGCGAGCGGCAGAACCAGAGGATGGCCAGCGTGGTGCCGATGAGCCCGCCATGAAAGGACATGCCGCCGTCCCACAGACGGAAGATTTCCATCGGATCCGCGAGATAGGTGCTCGGCTTGTAGAAGATGACATAGCCGAAACGACCGCCAAGAATGACCCCGAGTGTCGCCCAGAAGAGAAAATCGTCGAGCGCCTGCCGGGTGACCGGCGTTCCGATACGCGGCGCCATGCGGCGCATCCACAGCCAGCCGAGCAGGAGTCCGGCGAGATAGGCCAGCGAATACCAGCGGATGGGCAGGCCGAAGGGGCGTGCCAGCACGGGATCGATATTCGGATAGGGCAGGGTGACGAGAATGCTCGGATCGGCCATGATGCGGGTTCCCGAAGGGCAGGCTGTGGCCATCATCGGCGCCGTGGGGCGGCTGTCAAGAACAGCGCCGCGAAATCGGACTTTGCAATGCACGCGCGCCGCCCCCATATTCGTGGCAGCAGCGAAGGAGATGCGTGTCGCCATGCAGACGGACAACCGGTTTCTCGACGATCTGGCCCGGCTCGCCACCGGCGCGGCCGGTGCGGTCGACGCCCTGCGCCACGAGGTGGAAGGTGCCGCGCGCGCCTTTCTCGACCGTCGTCTCGCCGACCTCGATTTGGTGCGGCGTGAGGAATTCGAGGCGGTGAAAGAGATGGCGGCGCGGGCCCGCGAGGAGAACGAGGCGCTCGCGGCGCGGCTGGCGGCGCTTGAAAAAGAGCTGTCGGCCCGGCGCAAGTCGACTGGCAAGAAAGCGCGCTCGCGCCCGCGCAAGCCCGCGACCCCGAAAGCCTGACCCGGCAGGCCGGGCGCCCCAATCTGGTACGCGCGTACCTGTCCCTCACAACATATCGCAGTTGTCCACAAGATATTGTGGCTACAGTGTCGCAAATTCTTGCGCTCGCGCCCCACTGGTGGCACGATTCGCATTCGATGGTCGCAACCGACCGGGAAGGATTGCAGGATGTCCACGCTCGTCATCAGGGATTCCGTGCAACGGGTTTCCGATCCCCTGGATCTGGTCGAGGAGCTGGCGATCGCCAATGACTGGACCTTCGAGCGTCAAGAGGAAGAGCTGACGGCCGCGGTCGAGGGCGGCTATTGCGAGTACCAGCTCCGATTTTTCTGGCGCGAGGACGAGCGGGTGCTGCAATTCGCCTGTGTTTTCGACGGCCGTGTGCCCGAGGCGAAGCGCGGCGCGATCTACGAGACCCTGGCGCTGATCAACGAGCGCCTGTGGATCGGGCATTTCGACATCTGGTGCGACGAGGGGCTCCTGATGTTCCGGCATGCGACAATTGTCGATGACGAGACTGCGGGCCTGAGCAGCAATCAGATCGCGGCCGTCGTCGAAGCCGGGCTCGGTGAATGCGAGCGCCTCTATCCCGCCTTTCAGTTCGTGCTCTGGGCCGGCAAGACGCCGCGCGAGGCCTTGGCCGCGGCCATGCTGGAGACACAGGGCGAGGCCTGATCCGCCCGGTCACGCGCACGCAGGCATCATTGTTCTTGAACAGGGTGCGATCCGCCCGCCGGAACCCCTGAAGGCCGCAGCGCGGCCTTCCCTCTGGGACGAGGTCAGGCGAACGAATCGCGTGTGGTGCGCGCAAAGGAAGCGAAATCGCACCACGCCTTCCGGCCCGCAAGCAAAGAGTCCCAGTGTCCCCGTGGTTCGATATGTCGGAAACCAAGGTTGCAGCCCATGCGGCTCCCGAATACCGTTCCCCCTGCACGCCAGAAGAGGGGGCAGCCTTACATTTGCGATTCCCAATCGTCAATGTAAAAAGGCTGGTCGGCCACCAAAATATCGTTCGCACAGAAGGTGTTGCAAAAAAACTTCAATCAAAGATTCAAATCAAGTTGTTGTGGCGACTTGGGTGCAACAGTGAAGCGAGTGCAATCGAGCGTTGGCGGCCTTGTAACGAGGCCGAGACGCTGCACGGCCAGACGGAAGCGGCGGGCGACGAGCTCGGCGAAGAGGCCGTCGCCGCGCATGCGGGCACCGAATCGCGGGTCGTTGAGCCGTCCGCCGCGTACCGCCTCGATCCGGTGCAGGATGCGCCGCGCCCGGTCAGGCGTCTCTTCGGCCAGCCATTCGGCAAAGAGGTCCCGCACCTCCCGCGGCAGCCGCAACATGATCCAGGCCGCATGAGTGGCACCGGCATCCCGCGCCGCTTCGAGAATCGCCTCGATCTCGTGGTCGGTGAGAGCAGGGATCACCGGCGCCACCATGACGCCCGTCGGCACGCCCGCCGCGCCCAGCCTGCGGATCGCCTCGAG
>RFKS01000223.1 GCA_003694205.1 Alphaproteobacteria bacterium
CCCGCCGCGCCCACGATCGCCGCCACCGACAGGCTGAGCGAGAGGCGGAAGTCGGAGAACCCCCGCCGGCGAAAGGTGGTCACCGCGGTGATGTTCTGCATCAGGATGGCGATGCGGTTGGTGCCGTTTGCCACCGGGCCCGGCAGGCCGAGGAACAGCATCGCGGGAACGGACAGGAGCGAGCCCCCGCCGGCGACGACATTGAGCCAGCCGGTGGCGATGCCGACGAGCATCAGGACCGGAATGTGCCAGCTTTCCATCGCGCCGCCCCCCGGGCTTCGCCGCCGGGTCCGCCCGGCGCGTCTCCGCCGCCCCTAGACATGCCTCCTAAGCGGGGCGGAGGAAAGGGCGAAAATGCCGGCCCGCGTCATCCCCAAGGCACGAAATCGGGGACATAGAAGCGCAGATAATCGATCCACTCCTGCGGCAGGTCGATATCGAACCAGACGCCGGCGATGACGGGAAGGATGAAGGCGGAGACCAAGGCACCGCCGAGAATGAAGGCCTTTTCGACGCGCCGCGCCGCCCTTTCATGGCCGCTCTCCTCGATCCAATAGCGGACCCCGATGCCGACATGGGCCAATACCGACCAGACACCGAAAAAATAGTAGGGAATAAAATAGTAGATGAAGGGGGGGCCGCTCAGCACCGACGCCGGCCAGTAGAAATTGGTGTCGAGATGGAAATAAAGCCGCGCCATGCCGAGCGAAAAGAGATGCTGCGCCATGAAGACGAAGAAGAACCCGCCGGAGACGACCTGCAGCTTGGCTCGCCGGCTGTCGGGCGGCCCGCGGCGAAGGGACCTCAGGAGCAGGGCCGCCCCGACCAGCAATTGTAGCGAGATGGACGCGATCAGGACCGGCTCGACCGCGGGATTCCGGTACACGGTGCGAAAGAAATTCTGGACCGCGTTATAGGTCGCGATCCCGAAGATGCCGCTGACATGCGTTGCGAGGTGAATGAACAGGAAGACGATCAGGATGGCGGCATTATATTTGTGAAAATCGCGAAGCTGCACGGAAACATTTCTCCCCTTTTTCAGGCGACCTTGACGTTCTTTATCGAAGTGCCGCGCGGAGCCATTGCGCGGCCTTCTCGACCTGCGGCGCGGGCATTTCCGCAAGTCCCTTCATCTGGATCTCGCGCAAAGGCACCTTCGCAAGCTCGGCCCGCCACGCCTCCTCGGCCCGCCACATGGTGCGCGCGATGACGCAGGGGCGCGCAAAGAGATCATCGGCGACCGCCGTCGGCCCGCGACGCCGGATCTCCGTACAGCGGAAGCATGGTGACGTGCCCTCGATCGCCTCGACGATTTCTCGCAAGGTGATCTCGTCGGGCGATCGGGCGAGACCGTAGCCGCCGCCGGGCCCCCTGCGTGACGCCACGAGTCCAGCCGCGGAAAGCTGCTGCAGGACCTTCGCGAGATAGGATACGGAAAGCGCGAAATATTCCGCGAGCCTGCGTGCCGACAGCGCCTTGCCAGGGGGCAGCGCCGCCAGAAGCGAGCAGACGTGAATCGCCCATTCGACACCCTCGCTGAGCTTCATGCCCTGGCTCCTCTCAATTTCGAATCCGGATATATTATATCCGAATAGTTACGGTCAAATATTATCCGAATTTGCTTGCCCGTGACCTATTCCCGCCTTGCGTGCCGGCGCGGGGGTCTGGCATGAAGGACGGTGCCGCACGACGCGTTCCGCAGCGGGGCTGCGCAGCGCCGCCGGGTTGCCGTCGACGGACTGGCCAATGCGAAGGGCAAGGGACCGCCATGAGCTTTCTCGGCCGCATCATCGACTTCTTCCTCGAGCACAATGTCACGCCCTTCCTGATCGTCTTCTCGCTCATTCTGGGAGGCATCGCGATCGGGCTGACGCCGCGCGAGGAGGAGCCGCAGATCGTCGTCCCGATGGCCGACGTCTTTATTCGCGCACCCTCGCTCTCGGCACGGCAAGTGGAGCGGCAGGTGGCGTCTCCGCTCGAACGCCTGCTGACGCAGATCGACGGCGTCGAGCATGTCTATTCGATGTCGCGCCCCGGCGAAGCGGTGGTCACCGTGCGCTTTTATGTCGGCGAAGATCGCGAAGACAGCCTCGTCAAGATCTACAACAAGATCTATTCGCACACCGACCTCATCCCGCCCGACGTCAGCTCCTGGGTCGTGAAACCGGTCGAGATCGACGACGTTCCGATCGTCATCGCGACATTGTGGAGCGAGCGCCCCGAGGAGGTCGACGACTACGGGCTCCGGCGTATCGCCGAAGAGGTCCGGACCGAGCTGCAGGCGCTGCCACAGACCAACCGCACCGATATCGTCGGCGGCCGCCCGCGGGTGATCCGGGTCGAACTCGACCCCGATGCGCTCGCCGCACATCAGACGGCGGCGCTTGATGTCGCCTGGGCGCTCGGGGTCTCGAACGTGCGCCGTACCACCGCCGGTTACGACCGCAGGAACACCCGTTATCTCGTCGATGCCGGCATCGTCTTCCCCGACGCACGCGCGCTCGAAAGCGCAGTGGTGAACGTCGTCGACGGTCGTCCGGTCCATCTCGTCGACGTCGCCCGTGTCGTCGACGGCCCGTCCGAGCCGATCGGCTACAGCGCGATCGGCTTCGGCGCCGCCGAACGGGACACGGGGCGCGCACGCCCCGGCGTCTATTATCCGGCCGTCAACATCGCCGTCGCCAAGGAGAGGGGCAGCAATGCCGTCTGGGTCGCGGATCGCATCGTCGAGCGCCTGGAAGAGCTTCAGGCGACCCATTTTCCCACCGGCGTACATGTGCGCATCACGCGCAATTACGGCGAGACCGCGAACGACAAGGTGAACGAGCTCCTCGAGGCACTGGTGGTGGCGATGATCATCGTCATCGCACTCATCGCCTGGGCACTCGGCTGGCGCGAGGGCCTCATCGTCGCAACCGCGGTGCCAATCACCTTCGCGCTCACCCTGATGATCAACTACTGGGCCGGCTACAGCATCAACCGGGTGACGCTCTTCGCCCTCATCCTCTCGCTCGGACTCGTCGTCGACGACCCGGTTGTCGACGTCGAGAACATCTATCGTCACCTCAGGGCCAAGACCGAACCGCCGCTCAAGGCCGTACGGCGCGCGGTCAACGAGGTGCGTCCGCCGATCCTGCTTGCCACGCTCGCGGTCATCGTCTCCTTCCTGCCGATGTATCTCATCACCGGCATGATGGGACCCTATATGAGCCCGATGGCGCTCAACGTGCCGGTAGCGATGGGCGCCTCGATGTTCGTCGCCTTCACGATCACGCCCTGGCTCAGCTATCACGTCCTCAAGAAGCGCGCCGAGCGAGCACCACCCGATCCCGGCGCGCGCGACGTCACCAAATCAACGATTTACCGGCGCTATGAGCGGCTGATCGCCCCCTTCATCCGCAACCCTCGGCACGCCGCCCTGTTCCTCACCGCCCTCGGCGCGCTCTTCATCGCCGCGGCGTTGATGGCCGCCTTTCGCGCTGTCCCCTTGAAGATGCTGCCCTTCGACAACAAGAACGAGCTGCAGATCGTCATCAATCCGCCCGAGGGGACGACGCTCGAGGAGACCGACGCCATCGCGCGACGGCTCGGCGAGGCCCTGCGCGATGGCGTCGGTCTCCTCG
>RFKS01000224.1 GCA_003694205.1 Alphaproteobacteria bacterium
GCCGCCGCGACCCAAGCGGCGGAGTAGACGCTCAGGGTGCAGCCCCTATGATCGCGGCCACGGGCCGCGGGGGCAGCGTCTTTGCTGTCGGGCGGGATCCGACAGCGGAGGCATGGCTACCGTCCGTCCTTCGACGGAGTTCAGGACGAACGGAACTCTCTCCCTCCGTTCGCCCTGAGGAGGCGTGAAACGCACCGTCTCGAAGGGCGGGGGCGCCGACCAGGCACCGGCTGTCTCTCGACAAATTCGCGATGGTAGGCTACCTCCGCGGCATCGAGGAGACGGGGCCGATGAGCAGACTGCAGCCGGTACGCGGCACGCGCGACATTTTAGGTGACGAGGCACGGCGGTTCGGCCATGTGGTCGACAGTTTTCGCCGCCTCGCCGACGTCTATGCCTTCGAGGAGATCATCACCCCCGTCTTCGAGTTCACCGACGTCTTCCGGCGCACGCTGGGCGAAACTTCGGACGTCGTCACCAAGGAGATGTACAGTTTCGAGGACCGCAGCGGCGAGATGCTGACGCTCAGGCCCGAATACACTGCCGGCATCGCCCGTGCCTGGCTGTCGAACGGGCTGGCGCAACAGGGTACGGCGAAGCTCGCGGGTTTTGGCCCGATGTTTCGCTATGAGCGGCCGCAGAAGGGGCGCTACCGGCAGTTCCATCAGCTCGATGCGGAAATCATCGGCGTCGCTGAACCGACCGCCGATATCGAGCTCATCGCCTTCGCCTGGCAACTTCTCGCGGATCTCGGGCTTGCGGACTCGGTAACGCTGCATCTGAACACGCTCGGCGATCCCGAGAGCCGGCAGGCCTATCGTACCGCACTCGTCGACTATTTCTCGGCGCATCGCGACAAGCTGTCCGACGACAGCCGCGCCCGGCTCGAGAAGAACCCCTTGCGCATCCTCGATTCCAAGGACCCGGGCGACCGCGCGCTCCTCGGCGAAGCCCCCAAGCTCGACGCCTATCTCAATGCGCGTTCGCGCGACTTCTACGCCGCCGTCCGGGGCGGCGTCGAGGCGCTCGGTATTCCCTATATCCATGACCCGCACCTCGTGCGCGGGCTCGACTATTACACCCACACCGCCTTCGAATTCATCACCGATGCGCTCGGTGCGCAGGGCACGGTGCTCGGCGGCGGCCGCTATGACGGGCTGATTGCACAGATGGGCGGCGCGCCAACGCCCGGTGTCGGCTGGGCGGCGGGAATCGAGCGCCTCGCCATGCTCCTGCCCGAGAGCCCGGCCGTCGCTCCGTTGAGCATTCTCATGCCGCTCGGCGAGGCGGTCGCAGCCCGTGCCTGGACCCTCGCGCGCGACCTGCGGGCGGCCGGCGTGCGTCTCGACATCGACTGGAAGGGCAATCTGAAAAAGCGCCTCAACCGCGCCGCCCGCCGCGGAGCCCGCTTTGCGTTGCTGCTCGGCGAAGACGAGCTGGCGAAAGACGCCGTCACCCTGCGTGATCTCGAAAGCGGCGCGCAGCGCGAGGTGCCGATGGCGGCGCTGGTGGAAGAGCTCGAGAGCCATGATCGCGTCTGAAAAGATTACCGCCATTCTCGACCGCCATGCCGAGATCGAACACCGCCTGAACACGGCCGGCGACCTGCCGTCGCGGGAGATCGCCGCGCTCTCGCGCGAACTCGCGACGCTCGAGCCGCTGGTCGCGCGCGCCCGCGAACTCCAGGCGCTCGATGCCGAGATCGCCGATCTCGAAGCCATGGCGCGCGGCGAAGAGGACGAGATGCGCGCACTCGCCGAGGACGAGCTCAAGGACGCGAAGGCGCGCCGTGCCGCGCTCGAAGGCGAAATCCGCCGCCTGCTGCTACCCAGGGACGCCGCCGACGAACGGTCCGCGATCCTCGAGATCCGCGCCGGCACGGGCGGCGAGGAGGCGGCCCTTTTTGCCGCCGATCTTTATCGCATGTACCAGCGTTATGCCGAGCGGCAGGGCTGGAAGATGGAGATGCTTTCGGCAAGCCCCTCCGATGTCGGCGGCTTCAAGGAAGTCGTTGCCTCGGTGAGCGGCCGCGGCGTCTTCGCGAAGCTCAAGTTCGAATCCGGCGTACATCGCGTGCAGCGCGTGCCGGTGACCGAATCGGGCGGCCGCATCCACACTTCGGCAGCCACCGTCGCGGTGCTTCCCGAGCCCGAGGACGTGGATGTCCGGATCGACGAGAAGGACCTGCGCGTCGATGTCTTCCGTGCCTCCGGGCCCGGCGGGCAATCCGTCAATACGACGGATAGCGCGGTCCGCATCACCCACTTGCCGACCGGCATCGTGGTGCAACAGCAGGACGAGAAATCGCAGCACAAGAACCGTGAGAAGGCGCTCAAGGTGCTGCGCGCGCGCCTTTTTGAGCACGAACGCGAGCGCGCGGCCCGCGAACGGGCCGATGCAAGGCGCGTGCAGGTCGGCTCGGGCGATCGCTCGGAGCGCATTCGCACCTACAATTTTCCGCAAGGCCGCGTCACCGACCACCGAATCAATCTGACGCTTCACAAGCTCGATCAGGTCCTCGCCGGCGAGGCACTGGACGAGATCGTCGAGGCCCTCATGGCCGAGGACGAAGCGGCGCGGCTCGCGGCGCTCGAGGATCAGGGCTGAGAGAAAGCGGGATGCGGGTTTCCGATATGTTGAGGGAAGGCGCCGCGCGCCTTGCCGCCGCCGGCATCGAGAGCACCCGCCTCGACGCGGAGCTACTCCTCGCACAGGCGCTCGCCTGCCGGCGAGAGGATGTTCTGCTCAAAGCGGACGATCCTGTGGACGCGGTGGCGGCGAAGCGGTTCCGGCGGACGATCGAGCGGCGCGCAGGACGCGAGCCCCTCGCCCATATTCTCGGTCGGCGGGAATTCTTCGGACTCGATCTCGCGGTCACGCCGGATACGCTCGTCCCGCGTCCGGACAGCGAAACCCTCGTCGAGGCCGTTCTTGCGCGCGCCCCGGACCAAGCGCGGCCGCTGCGCATTCTCGATCTCGGGACCGGCTGCGGCTGTCTGCTGCTGAGCATCCTGGCCGCGCGTCCGGCGGCGCACGGCGTCGGCACCGACATTTCGGACGAGGCGCTCGCGGTCGCACGGCAGAATGCCGCGGCACTCGGGCTCGCCGAGCGGGCGAGGTTTCATGCCGGCGACTGGTTTGCGGCGCTGCCTCCGGGCACGGCGCCTTTCGATATCGTGGTCAGCAACCCGCCCTACATTCCCTCGGCGGAGATCGTCGGGCTCATGCCCGAGGTCGCCGACCACGAGCCCCGGTTGGCGCTCGACGGCGGCACCGATGGCCTTGCGGCCTATCGTCGCATTCTTGCGGATGTCGCCGCATATCTGGCCCCCGGCGCCTGGTTCTTCTGCGAGATCGGAGCCACACAGGCGGACGCGGTAGCCGCTCTTGTCACGGCGGCGGGGCTTGCGCCCGTTGCGAGATTGGCCGACCTCGCAGGCCGGCCCCGGGTCATCGCTGCACGGCCGGATCCCTGATGCATTTTGGAAAATGCTTGGAATATGTGGCGCCTCACGCTAGTCTTTAAACGATAAGGCGTGGCTAAGGGGCGTGACATCGTCCGGGCCGGGTCCCCACAAGAGTCGATCTTTTGCCGCATCGCGGGTCAGCGCCGATAGGGCGTTTGGCGGGAACGGCGCTGCTACGACTGACAACAGCGGAAAATGGCAGTTCCCATATGAACAAGGTGCAGAACGCGCGGCGATCGCGTGGCCGCGGACAAAAGCGTAACAAGGCGAACAACGGAGCCGGTCGTGGCGACGGTCGCGTCAAGGGCAATCCGAAGCAGTTGATCGAGAAATACAAGTCGCTGGCGCGCGATGCCCAGCAGGCCGGTGACCGGGTGCTGGCCGAATATTATTTGCAGCACGCCGACCACTACCAGCGGATCTGGAACGAGCGCTACGGCGCCCCGGAGCCTGCCGAGGACGAGACGTCGGCCCCGGCACCGCGTCGCTCGCGCAGCCAGCGGGCCGCCGCCGCGGCAAAGGACGTGGCCAATGGAACGCCCGGGGACCCGGAATCCGGGCAGCCATCAACGCGGCAGAGCGACGGGTCAGCCACCGACGGAGCTGGCCCTGTGTCCGCTACGGCGACGGAGGCGGACGGCAAGGCGGATCAGCCCGATGTACCCGCCGCGAAGCCGCGGCGGCGCCGGCGCGCGCCGGAGGCTGCCTCGGCCCCGGACTCCCTGCCTGTCGCTGAACCATCGGGCGAGTAGATACGATCCATCATCGCGCGATCCCGGCACTTCCTTGGAGCGGCCGGCGATACCATGCCCCCGACCCCTTGTCCCGGCCAAGGCGTGATCCCATATCGGGCTTGGCCGCCGGTGGGGGGCGAAGCGATCCTTCGTGCCATATCAAAACCCGCCGTTTGCGGCCATGAGGTGGATTTGTGCCGCTGCCCGATCGATGGGGGCGCACGGCGACATGGGATGGAGGATCATCCATGGATTTCGAACGCTACACCGACCGCTCGAAGGGCTTCATCCAGTCCGCACAGGGTCTGGCCCTTCGCTCCAATCATCAGAGGTTCACGCCCGAGCATCTGCTCAAGGTCCTGCTCGACGACAAGGAGGGCCTGGCTGCCAATCTGATCCGCGCCGCGGGCGGACGTCCCGAACAGGCCTTGGCCGAGACCGAGGCGGAGCTTCAGAAACTGCCGCAGGTGGAAGGCGCCGGAGCCGGGCAGGTCTATCTCGACCCGGCGCTGGCACGCGTCTTCCAGTCGGCCGAGGAGCTCGCCAAGAAAGCGGGCGACAATTACGTCACGGCGGAGCGGCTCCTGCTCGCGCTCGCCATCGAGGCGAAAACCGCGGCGTCGCGCATTCTCAAGGATTCCGGTGTCACCGCGCAGGCGCTCAATGCCGCGATCAACGAGATCCGCAAGGGCCGGACCGCGGATTCGCCGAACGCCGAAGAGGCCTATGA
>RFKS01000225.1 GCA_003694205.1 Alphaproteobacteria bacterium
AGCTCGAGGTCCTCGTCCGCCTCGGGATCGATCTCCACTTCGCGCTCGGCGAGGCGCCGCGCGGGCACGTAGCGGACACGGAAGCTGTCCCTAGTCTCGCTGGTTACCGGCTCGAGGCTACGGACACAGCTCTGGGTGACCTCCGCATGCAGCGACCCGCTGACGAGGATGTCGTCACCCGCCGCGGTCACCGTCATCTCCGCCTCCAGTCGCCCGATGTCGACCAGACCGAAGCGCTCGGCGAGCCCGCTCCGGTCCGCGGCCGACGCCGCCAGGCGCAGCGTCAGCGGACCCGTCGCCAGATCCTCGTGCCGGACACGGCGATGGAAGCTTCCGCTCATGCGTTCAATTCCGCGTGAGGCGCGCCGGCCACTGCCGTTTCACACGGCGGCGCGAGAAAGCTCACCTTTCCCGACTCGAGCGCGGCGTCGTCCTGTCGCGCGAGATACGCGGCCTGTTCGAAAACATGCTCGGCGAGGGCTCGCTGTACATTCTCGGCCGGCGGCATGCCGCGCCAGAGATTGCGCGCGAGCGCCGCCGCGAGCGCGTCGCGATCCCGCTCTTGCGCCGGCGCCTCATAGGCCTTGACGCGGCCGTAAAAGGCGCGCGCCATGCGTTTCACGCGCTTGCCCACCGACAGGTCGCCGACTCCCAATTCGCGCAGGCTGCGATCGAGATCGGCAAAAAACACTTCCTGCAAGGCACGTTGCAGGACCTTGCCCTGTCCGTGCGCCGCGAGCCGGTCGAGCAGGAGCCAGAGATGCAGCGCGATGAGATCGAAACGCCCGTCGAGCGTATCGGCGACCGCATATCGTTCGTAGAACACCGGCCGACGCGCCGCGCGCACGAGCTCGGCATAGAGCTCGAACGCCGCCCGCCGGCTCTGCCGCCGCGCGCGCAGACGCTCGAACAGGGATCGGGCCAGGGGCATGCGACCTCTCGGCACTTGACTGGAACGGGGCGACATGGCTCTATCGCGCCGTTACATCGGTCTTCGAAGGCAAAAGGTCAAGCGGGCGTCGCATGTCACTGTCGATCCTGAAGCCGCGTGCGCCACGGTCGCGGTCCTCTTTTCTCTTTGCCGGAAGCTGTCTTCTCGGCATCGCGCTCGCGCTTGGCGGCTGCACCACCTCGCGGCAGACACGCGGCTACATCTTCAACGAAGAGGTGATCCAGAATATCGCACCCGGTGTCGACAATCGCGCCTCGGTGCAGCAGACGCTGGGCACGCCATCGACCACGAGCGCTTTCGGCGACGAGGTCTGGTACTATATCTCGCGCTCGACGGTGGTGAAGGGCTTCCTCGAGGAGCGCGCCGAGGCGCAGAATGTTCTCGCGATCCACTTCGATGATGGCGGCATGGTGTCTGAGATCGACCGCTACGACATGGCCGACGCGCAGAAAATCACGCCGCGCGACGACAAGACCCCGATCCGCGGCAAGACGCTCGGCTTCTTCCAGCAGCTCCTCCAGGGCATCGGACGCGTCGCCCCGGGCGGGCCCAACGGACCCGGCGGCACCGGTGGGCCGGGACGCGGTCCGGGACGCTGACCGGACGAGCGCCCGACAGCTTCACGCATGACAAGAAGATGGCGGCGCCCCGGATACCGGAGCGCCGCCACATGACCGGTCGTGCCTGCCCTGCTCAGTGGGCGAGGAAGGCGATGAGCAGGAGTGCCACGATGTTGGTGATCTTGATCATCGGATTGACGGCCGGGCCGGCGGTGTCCTTGTAGGGATCGCCGACCGTGTCGCCGGTGACCGCGGCCTTGTGCGCCTCGGATCCCTTGCCGCCATGCTGGCCGTCCTCGATGAACTTCTTGGCGTTGTCCCATGCACCGCCGCCGGCGGTCATCGAGATGGCGACGAACAGTCCCGACACGATGACCCCGAGCAGCACTGCCCCCACCGCGGCAAAGGCCTGGGCCTGCCCGGCGATGAGGTCGATCACCACATAGGTGGCGATCGGCGCCAGCACCGGCAGCAGCGAGGGGACGATCATCTCCTTGATTGCGGCCTTGGTCAGGAGGTCCACCGAGCGCGCGTAATCCGGCTTCTCGGTGCCCTGCATGATGCCGGGCCGCTCGCGGAACTGCCGCCGCACCTCCTCGACCACGGCGCCGCCGGCGCGGCCGACCGCGGTCATGCCGAGCGCGCCGAAAAGATAGGGCAGCAGGGCGCCGATAAAGAGCCCGACAACGACGAACGGGTTCGACAGCGTGAAGTCGACCGTCAGATCCGAGAAGTAGGTGTGGATGTCGGTGGTATAGGCCGAGAACAAGACCAGTGCGGCGAGACCGGCGGAGCCGATGGCATAGCCCTTGGTCACCGCCTTCGTCGTGTTGCCCACAGCATCCAGTGCGTCGGTGCGGTTGCGCACGCTTTCCTCGAGATCGGCCATCTCGGCGATGCCACCGGCATTGTCCGTTACCGGGCCATAGGCATCAAGCGCCACCACCATGCCGGCAAGCGCAAGCATCGCGGTCGCGGCAAAGCCGAGCCCGATCACGCCGGCAAGGCCATAGGCAACGATGATGCCGGCCGAGATCACGAGCACGGGCAGTGCTGTCGCCTCGAGCGAAATGGCGAGCCCCTGGATGATGTTGGTCGCATGCCCGGTGACCGAGCTTTTCGCGATTGACTGCACCGGCCGGTACTGGGTCCCGGTATAGAATTCGGTGATCCAGATGATGAGGCCGGTCACCACGAGACCGATGATGCCGCAATAATAGAGGTCCCAGCCGGTAAACTGGCGGCCACCATCGGCGAGTTGGAAGACACGGTCGAGCCCCTCGGCTCCAAGCGCCCAGTCGAGCGCCAGATAGATGGCAATGATGGACAGCACCGCGGTCACCAGGAAGCCACGATAAAGTGCCCCCATGATGTTCTGCGAACGGCCGAGGCGCACGAAAAAGGTGCCGACAATCGAAGTCACGACGCAGGTGCCGCCGATGACCAGCGGCAGGATCATGAGATCGACCGCGCCGCTTTTCAGGAACAGCGCCGACAGCACCATGGTGGCGCCGACGGTCACCACATAGGTCTCGAACAGGTCGGCCGCCATGCCCGCGCAGTCGCCGACATTGTCGCCGACATTGTCGGCAATCACCGCCGGATTGCGCGGATCGTCCTCGGGAATGCCGGCCTCGACCTTGCCCACGAGATCGGCGCCGACGTCAGCGCCCTTGGTGAAGATGCCGCCGCCAAGACGCGCGAAGATGGAAATCAGCGAGGCGCCGAAACCGAGCGCCACCAGGGCATCGATCACGGTCCGGTCACTCGGCGCAAAGCCCATGCCGTCGGTGAGGAAGGTGAAATAGCCTGACACCGCGAGCAGCGCGAGACCGGCCACCAGCATGCCGGTGACAGCGCCAGCGCGGAAGGCGATCGAGAGGCCTTCCTGCAGACCCTGGCGCGCGGCTTCGGCGGTGCGCACATTGGCGCGCACCGAAATCAGCATGCCGATATAGCCCGCCGATCCGGACAGGATCGCGCCAATGACGAAGCCGATCGCGGCCCAGCTCTGGAGGAAGAAGAAAAGCAGCACGGCAACGACCACGCCGACCATGGCGATGGTACGATACTGGCGATTGAGATAGGCGCCGGCCGCCTCCTGGATATGACCGGCGATCTCCTGCATGCGTTCGGTCCCGGCACTCGCCGAGAGCACCGAGCGGGCCGCCCAGACGCCATAGAGAATGGCGAGCAGCCCCGCAGCCACGGAAGCATACAATGGAAGCATTGACGAGTTTCCCCTCTCAAGATTTTCGATTGGGCGGCATATGGCCCCATCCCCGCCGATGGCGTTCGGTCGCCCGGCGCAAAAGCGGGGGGACTTTACGGATCACGCCACTCGGGTGCAAGCCATGTTCGCAGCTTTTTGCCCGCGCGGCCGGCATGCCGGACTCACTTGGGCACGCGCTGCGCATTGATGATGCGGACGGCGAGCACCCTGCCCTCGCCCAGGGTCGCCTTCGTCGCCGCCTCGAGACGCTCGTGCACGAGGTCGAAGTCGAGCGCACCGGGCCGGTCGGTGCGCGTCGTGCGGCGAGAATGGAGATCACGCAGGAAGGCATCACGCAACGCCGGCACGCGCGCCGACACATAGGACTGGTTCTCCGGCCCGTCGGTTTCGAAGGCGAGGTCGACCCACATATAGCCGACCACGTTGAGATCGCCGTCGATCATCGGCACGGCCACCCGGCGGGCCCGCACGATCAGCAGGTCGGCCGCAGGCCCCTCCTCGCCCCCGGCTTCCTCCTCCGCGGGCGCCGCCTGTTCCTCGTCGGTCGCCGCCGCCTCGTCCCCGCCATTGCGGGTGAGGAAATAGACCGCGCCACCGCCGATGGCGAGGCCGCCGACGATGCCGGCGATGAGCACGAGGAGACCCACCCCCTTCTTCTTCGGCTCTTCCTCTTCCGTCGTCTTGGCGTCTTCCGTCTCAGCCATGGCGTCCGCTACTCCTCCTGTCCATGTTCGAATCCGGGCCGATCGAGGGTAACGAGACTACCATCCGCAGCCCGGATCACCACCCCCTGCTGTGCCGTCATGACGCCAATCTCGCGGACGGCGATCCCGGCGCGGTCGGCGGCGGCGCGGACGCGGTCGGTATCCGGTCCGGCGACCGTAAACAGAAGCTCATAGTCGTCGCCACCCGAGAGGACGGTCGCGAGCAGTGCCGGCTCGCGCGCGAGCCATTCTTGCGCCGCAGGCGACAGCGGCAGCCGCTCCACCGCGATCTCGGCGCCGGCACCGCTCGCCCGGCACAGATGTCCGAGATCGGCGGCGAGCCCGTCCGAGATGTCGATGGCGGCACGCGCCAGCCCGCGCAAGGCCTGCCCG
>RFKS01000226.1 GCA_003694205.1 Alphaproteobacteria bacterium
AATGGGGGGTCCGCGATCTCGAGGACGTCGCGGCCGCCGCCAAGGACGCCTGGCTGCATCTTGATGCGCAACACGCCATGCCGGCGAACAATCTCTCGCTCGTCTTCGCGAAGGCCTGAGCCGCGCACAGCAAGGTCGGGCGCCGGGCAGCCGGGGTGCCGCCGCCCGACTCAGGCGCTGGGGCGCGCCGCATCCTGTTGCTCGCCGATGTCCCTGAGGGCGGCGAAGAGGGCGGCGTCGAGTTCGGCAAAAGCTTCGCGCGAGCCCTCGATATCGCCATCGCGCGCGGCACGCTCCATCTGCGCCGCTTTGCTTGCGAGCACCGTCGCGCCGAGACTCATGGCGGCGCTCTTCAGCGCATGCGCATTGAGCTCGACGATCTCGAGAGCGCTCTCCTCGAGGCCTTGCGCGATCGCATCACGGCGCTCCCGCGATTCGCGGAAAAAGGTCCCGAGCAGCCGCGCCAGAATCTCGGGGCCGACCTCGTCCTCCATCGTCTCGAGCGCCGCCCTGTCGAGACCGCCGGTTGCATCCGCCTCGCGTGATGGTGCCTTGCCATCCTGCGCTCCGGCGAGCGAGCGCACCGTCTCGATGAGCACGCGACGCCGGACCGGCTTTGGCAGATATCCCGAGAAGCCCATCTCGGCAAAGGAATACTGGCTGCGTTCCTCGGCGTGCGCGGTAAGCGCAACGACCGGCAGCGTGACGTGGCCCGCCTTGCGGATGCATGCGAGCGCCTCGATCCCGTCCATGCCGGGCATCGAGATATCCATGAGAACGAGATCGAAGGAGCCGTCCGCCACCCGCTGCACGGCCTCACTGCCCGACTCCGCCTCGACCACTTCGGCGCCGGCCCGCTGCAGCATCTCGGTGGTAATCAGGCGATTGGCCTGGCTGTCATCGACGACCAACACCCGAAGGCCGTCGAGCGAGATATCCCTGCCCGCGCCCTTTCCTTTCTGCGCAGGATGATGCGTATCCACCCTGACAAAGGGTATATCGCACCAGAAATGGCTGCCGCGTCCGATCTCGCTTTCATAGCCGACTTGGCCCTGCATCAGTTCCGTCAGCCCCTTGACGATCGCGAGCCCGAGCCCGGAGCCGCCGAACCGGCGCGATGTCGAGGGCTCCGCCTGGCTGAACTTGGAGAAGATCTTCTCCCGGAATTCGGGCCGGATCCCGATCCCGGTATCCTCGATACCGAAGCGCAGGACAACGAATTCCGCATCGCCGGCGAGTCGGTTCACCCGCGCCGTGACATGACCTTCCGACGTGAACTTCACGGCATTGCCGATCAGGTTCATGAGGATCTGTCTCAGCCGCGCGGCATCGCCACTGACCACCGGCGGCACCTTGGCATCGACCTCGATGCGCATCTCGATGCCCTTCATCTCGGCCTGGGCACGAAAGATGTCGACGCAGTCCGCAACCACCTCGCGGGGAGCGAAGGGGGCGGGGGCGATCTCCAGCTTGCCGGCTTCCAGCTTCGAGAAATCGAGCAGGTCGTCGAGCAGCATGCGGAGCGTCTCGCCGGCACCCTTCGCGGTCATCGCCAGCCGTTTCTGGTCGGGCTTGAGGGTACTGTCGAGGAGCAGATCGATGGCACCGAGAACGCCGTTCATGGGGGTCCGGATCTCGTGGCTGATGGTGGCGAGGAAGTCGGACTTGGCGCGCGATGCCGCCTGTGCCTCGTCGCGGGCATGGGTGAGGCGGCGTTCGGCCGCGATGCGGTCCGAAATGTCGCGGATAAACCCCGAGAACAACGCACCGCGTGCAGTTTCCACCTTGACGACGCTGATCTCCATCGGGAAATGCGAGCCGTCCTTGCGCATGGCGCGCCCGACCGTCCGCCGGCCGACGAGTGGCGCCACACCGCGGGCCTGATATTCTTCCATGATGGCACGAAACATCTCGCGCAGATGCGGTGGCACCAACGTCTCGCCGATGTCCTGGCCAATGATTTCGTCCGCGGCCCAGCCGAACATTTCCTCGGCTGCCTTGTTGAACTCGACGATCCTGCCGGTCTCGTCGACCGTCACGACACCGTCGATGGCGGCCTCGAGAATACCCGTCTTCTGCGCCTCGGAATCGCGCAGTGCGTGTTCGCGTTCCTTGAGCTCGGTGACATCGGTGTGGACGGTGACGGTGTAGCCGGCCGGCGTCCTGAATTCCTGGACGAGGAGCCAGCGACCGTCAATCTCCTCCTCGAAGGGTTCGCCCGGCTCGCGATGTTTGCGCAGGCGCTCGTTGAACCAGTCCCAGTCCGGCTTGCCGGAGATCGGGTCCGCTCGCCGCAGCGCGCCGCCCCGGATCAGTTCGGTGAAGGGTGTGCCGGCGTGGATCTCGCCGTCGAGCTTCATCACCAGCTTGCTGAACACGTCGTTCCAGAGCAGGAGACGATCCTCGGGATCAAAGATGGCGAAGCTGTCCCGCCGGCTCCGGAGCGCGCTTTCCAGGATCTCCTTCGTGCCCTGCAAGCGCTCGAGCAGATTGTCGCGCACGATCTGCAGCCTGAGCATGCCACTCAGCGTGTTTCCGAAACGGAAGCCGAGGATGATGACGGCAACGAAGAAGATGCCGAGCATGGCCCCCATCGCCGTGTGCAGCTTGTCGCCGACCATAAAATGTGCCGGGATGACGGGCAGGAAGGTCGGGATATAGAGGGCAAAGAAGGACGGCAGATAATAGCCCGAGACGGTGAGCGCACCGAGGGAGACACCGCCCAGGGTGAAGGTGATCATGACCTCGAACGGCATCGGCCCGCCGGAGAAAAAGAAGATAGCGAGGGATCCCCACGCGCATCCGACGAGGAAGGCCGAGCCGATGAGAATGAGACGGCCGAGCCGGATGTTGCCCGCATGGTACCGGGCATACCAGCGGGCGCTGCCGAGACGCAGCAGCGAGGCGGTAGTGAGAAAGGCCAGCCAGAGATAGACGGCGCCCTCATTCTTCTCGCTCGCGAGCACGACGGCGAGAATGCTGGCAAGCGCGATATGAAGGAGGCTGCCGCCGACCAGCCCGCGCGCCGCCAGCAGGAGCTGTTGTGCGGTCAGCTCGGCGCGACCCGCTTCATCGAGCGGCATCGTTTCCCGGGCATCGGCAGGCCGCATGCCGGCGATCCCCGACATCCAGGAAAGCCAGCCCTGCCGCCGAATCCAGATTTGGTAAGGCCTCTTCGGGCGCCGGTCCGTCATTCCGCCCTTCTTTTGTCCACGACGCATCGCCCGCGGGCCGGGCCACTTCGCGCTCCGGTCGCCGGGGAGCTGACCCCTGCTGCCCGCATCTCGCGAGCGACGCGCTTGCCTGGCACCATAAGTGTCCCGCAACAGGCGTCAAGAAAGGGTGAATGGCACGGTGATTGTGCTATGGATTCGGCAAATCCGGGCCGGCATCGCAGGATTCCGCAAGCGCCGGCGGGCAAGAAGGAGAATTGCGATGACATCGACCACGCTGCGGCTGTTTCTTGCGGCCATCCTGGTTTCGGTCCTTGGCGCCTGCGGCGAGCCGCAGGACGCCAGCGAGGCGACATCCGAAGAGGCCGCGCCGGCCAACGCTGTGGACGGCGGCGCGGCTGCGGCCGATGCAATACCGGAAACCGGCTCCGCATGGCTCGATGAACAGCGGCGATTTCTCGAGACCTTTGCGGCCGAGGACGGCGTCGAGAGAAGCCCCGGCGGTGTCTATTACCGCGTCCTGACAGCCGGCACGGGCAGGATGCCGAAGCTTGGTGACATCGTGCGCGTCCATTATGAGGGACGCCTCGTCAACGGCGTCGTCTTCGACAGCTCCTACGAGCGCGGGGCGCCGGCGGAATTTCCGAGCGATCGGTTGATCCGGGGCTGGCAGGAGATTCTCACCATGATGCACGAGGGCGGCAAGTGGCAGATCGCCATCCCGGCCGAGCTTGCCTACGGGGCGCGTGGCGCGGGCGATGTCATTCCACCGGATTCGGCATTGCTGTTTACGATCGAGCTTATCGAGGTCAAGGGATAGGCCATGGCGGCGGCCGGCGAAAAAGCGCTCGCGGGGATGCGCAAGGCGGCCGGCCTCCTGCCCAATCTGCTCGGCATCGGCCGCATCCTCGCAGCGCCGCTCGTCGCCTGGCTGCTGCTGGCCGGGCATCTGGCCGAGGCCTTCTGGGTGTTTCTTGTCGCTGGCCTCAGCGATGCAGTCGATGGCGAGCTGGCGCGGCGGCTCGGCGTCGTCAGC
>RFKS01000227.1 GCA_003694205.1 Alphaproteobacteria bacterium
CCACCCGGACGGCGACGGGGTCGATGTCGCTGGCGAGCACCGCGCGACCCGTCGCCCGCGCCGCGGCGAGCGCGAGGATGCCCGAGCCGCAACCGAGATCGAGGATGCGGCGGGGCAGGGGGCGCCTCTTGAGCAACTGATCGAGCAGAAGAAGGCAGCCGCGCGTCGTGGCGTGCTGGCCGGTACCAAACGCCTGCCCCGCCTCGATCTCGAGCGCGATCCCGGCATGCGGGCGGCGGTGGCGGTCATGGGCACCGTGCACGAAAAAGCGTCCGGCGCGCACGGGCGCCAGCAGCTTCTGGCTCTCGCTCACCCAGTCGCGATCGGGCAGCGGCTGCAATGCGACCTCCGCGGCCTTTTCTTCGAGGAGGTAGTCCAGCGCTCCTTGCAGCGATGTGAGCAGGGCGGCCGGTGGCCGCTTCGTGAAGGTGACGGCGATCTCCCATTGCCGGTCGCCGTCACAGGCAATGCTGGCGACGACGGGCGGCTCCGGCACCGGCAGCAACTGTTCCTCGAGGACCGCCTCAGCGCGCTCGCGCAAGGCGGCCGGGATGCGAAAGCAAAGCTGCCAGGCACTCATGCCGGGGTCACGAAACTCGCAAGCACGCGCTTCTCGCCGCTGTGCTCGAAGGCGATGGTGAGCTTGCCATCGTCGATGGCGGTGACGGTCCCATAGCCGAACTTGTCGTGAAACACGCGCTGTCCGGCGGCGAAGTCCCGCGCCGCTGCATGATTCGGATCGGTGCGCGCGATGAAGTGCGCCTGTCCGCCATCTGACAGCCCGCCCTTCTGCGGCCTGTAGCCGCGCCGCCGCGCCCGCTCCCAGCCCGGGCCGCGAGAGAGCTCGACGTCATAGCCCTGATAGGCCCAACCGGGGCCGTCCGGTGCGGCCCTGCCATGCCCACCACCATAAAGCCCGCCGGCGATGTCGCGCTCGACATGGGCGGCGTCGAGCTCATCGAGAAAACGCGAGGGAAGCGTGCTCTGCCATTGCCCGTAAATGCGGCGGTTGGCGGCAAAGAGGATGACGGCGCGGGCCCTGGCGCGGGTCAGCCCGACATAGGCAAGACGGCGTTCCTCCTCGAGCGCGGGGGTGCCGCCTTCGTCCATGGCCCGCTGGTGCGGGAACACGCCCTCCTCCCAGCCGGGCAGGAAGACGCTGTCGAATTCGAGTCCCTTGGCGGCATGCAGCGTCATGATCGAGACCTTGTCGCCGCCCGCCGCCTCCTCGTTCTCCATCACGAGGCTGATATGCTCGAGGAAGCCGGCGAGGCTGTCGAAGGCTTCCATCGCGCGTACGAGCTCGGCCAGATTCTCGAGCCGCCCGGGCGCATCGGGTGAGCGGTCCTTCTGCCACATCTCGACATAGCCCGATTCCTCGAGCACCAGCTCGGTGAGCGCGGTGTGCTCGAGCCGCGCCGCCTCGGCGCGCCAGCGGTCGAAATCCTCGAGCAGGCCGCCGAGGGCACGCCGCGCCTGCGGCCGCAACTCTTCGGACCCGACGAGCAGCGCCGCAGCGCGGGTGAGCGGGATGCGTTGCGCCCGGGCGAGGCGGTGCAGGCGCTCGATCGTTGTCGCCCCGAGGCCACGCTTGGGTCGGTTGACGATGCGTTCGAAGGCGAGATCGTCGTCGGGCTGTGCGACGACCCGCAGATAGGCGAGGGCGTCGCGAATCTCGGCCCGTTCATAAAATCGCGGTCCGCCGACCACGCGATAGGGGATGCCGATGGTGACGAGGCGTTCCTCGAATTCGCGCGTCTGGTAGCCGGCGCGAACCAGGATCGCGATCTCGCCGAGCGCGTGCCCGGCGCGCTGCAGCGCCTCGATTTCCTCGCCAA
The DNA here is from genome assembly GCA_003694205.1 of Alphaproteobacteria bacterium. Taxonomy (GTDB): domain Bacteria; phylum Pseudomonadota; class Alphaproteobacteria; order Sphingomonadales; family Rhodothalassiaceae; genus J134. Next base: position 1,839 of record RFKS01000227.1, read on the forward strand.
CGCGACGCGCTTCCTCGTCGGCGTCCCAGACCCCGACAATGCGCACCTTTTCGCCGTCGCCGGCATCGGTATAGAGCGTCTTTCCAAGGCGTCCCCGATTGGCGGCAATAAGGGTTGATGCGGCGCCGAGGATATGGCCGGTCGAGCGATAGTTCTGCTCGAGGCGGATGATGCGGGCACCGGGGAAATCGGTCTCGAAGCGCAGGATATTGCCGATCTCGGCGCCCCGCCAGCGATAGATCGACTGGTCGTCGTCGCCGACGCAGCAGATATTGCCCGCGCCGCGGGCAAGGAGCCGCAGCCACAGATACTGGGCGACATTGGTGTCCTGGTACTCGTCGACAAGGATGTAACGATAGCGGCGGTGATAATGCGCGAGCACATCCTCATGACGCTTGAGGATCGTGATCATGTGCAGGAGCAGATCGCCGAAATCGCAGGCATTGAGGATCCGGAGCCGATCCTGATAGGCGGCGTAAAGCGCGCCACCTCGCCCGTCCGCGAAACTGTGCGCCTCGTCCGCTGGCAGCGCATCGGGCAGGAGCGCGCGATTCTTCCAGCGGTCGACGAGCCCCGCGAGCAGGCGCGCCGGCCAGCGTTTCTCGTCGAGATCGGCGGCGGCGATGATCTGCTTCAGAAGACGGATTTGGTCGTCGGTATCAAGAATCGTGAAATTCGACCTCAGCCCGACGAGCTCGGCATGCCGCCGCAGCCAGCGTGCCGAGATCGAGTGGAAGGTGCCGAGCGCCATGCCCGCCGCCGGGCGCGCAAGCAGGCGCTCGACGCGGCCCGCCATCTCGTTCGCCGCCTTGTTGGTGAAAGTGACGGCGAGGATCTCGCCCGGATGGGCGCGGCCGGTGGCGACCAGATGCGCGATCCGCGTTGTCAGTACACGGGTCTTGCCGGTGCCGGCACCGGCGAGCACGAGCACCGGCCCCTCGGTCGTCTCGACGGCCTCCCGCTGCGCCGGATTGAGCCCGGCGAGCCAGGGCGCCTCGCCGTCCGCGGCGGGCGCCGGCGTGTCGAAGCCGGAAAAGTCGAAGGGATCGCCACTCATCGCTGTCTTGTTACCCGAACCACCTGTTCTGTCCGAGCTATAGCATGCCCGCCGGCATGTGCCATCCCGCAGCACGGGCGGGCAGCGCCCTTGCGCGGGCAATGGTCGCGCGCTAGTGATCACGCGCCTTCCATGATCCGGGAACGGGTTCCGGCCGGTCGCTGCGGGACGCACGCCGTCGCGGACGTCCGGCCATGCGGCGTTCACCAATGTAGAGACGGGGTGCATCGTGGCGATATTGCGGAAACGGGAATCGCTTGCCGCGCGCGAGGTGTCGGTGTCGCTGCTCACGCTCAGCACGCTGGCCGTCACTCTCGGCGTCGCGACAGGCATCGCGGCGGCGGCCCTGCGCGGCCTGATCGCCTTCTTCCATAACCTCTTCTTTGCAGGCGAGGCATCCTTCGCCTATGACGCCAATGTCTTCACGCCGCCGGCGCCATGGGGGCCGCTGGTCATCCTGGCACCGGTCCTCGGCGGCCTCGTTGTCGTCTTTCTCGTCCGGCGTTACGCCCCGGAGGCGAAGGGACACGGGGTCCCCGAGGTGATGGACGCGATCTATTACAAGCGCGGCCGCATCCGCCCGGTGGTGGTCTTTGTCAAGGCGGTGGCCTCGGCCCTGTCCATTGGCAGTGGCGCCTCGGTCGGCCGCGAGGGGCCGATCATCCAGATCGGCAGTGCCATCGGCTCGAGCATGGGCCAGGCGCTGCGGCTTTCGACCTGGCAGGTGATCACGCTCGTCGCTGCCGGCGCCGGGGCCGGCATCGCGGCGACCTTCAACACACCGCTCGGCGGTGTGATGTTCGCGGTCGAGCTGATGCTGCCCGAGATCAGCGCCCGCACCTTCCTGCCCGTGGTGCTGGCCACCGGCACCGCGACTTATGTCGGGCGCATGCTGTTCGGCATTGCTCCCGCCTTTACTGTCCCGACCGCTGAACTGGCGAATATTCTGCTACCGACGAATCTGTGGCTGCTGCCCATCTATGTCGCGCTCGGGATTCTGTGTGGTGTCGCCGCCTATGGATTCGTGCGTCTGCTGCATGGGATCGAGGACCTGCTCGAGGCGCGCTTTGCAAACCCCTATCTGCGTGCCGTTGTCGGCCTCGGCGGCATCGGCGTGCTCATGTATCTGTTGATGGTCGGCACCGGCCATTATCATGTCGACGGGGTCGGCTATGGCACGATCCAGGCGATCCTGCTCGGGGAAATGAGTGGCGTCGGGATCCTGTTTCTGCTGTTTCTCGCCAAGCTTCTCGCCACGACGACGAGTCTCGCCGCCGGTGCCTCGGGTGGCGTTTTTGCGCCCTCGCTCTTTCTCGGTGCCACACTCGGCGGCGCCTTCGGCAGCCTGCTCGCGTTCCTCTTCCCCGATGCCGGGCTCAATGCCGCGCAATTCGCCATCATCGGCATGGCGGCTGTGGTCGGTGGCGGTACCGGGGCGGCAATGACCGCGATCCTGATGATGTTCGAGATGACGACCGACTATTCGGTCATCGTTCCCGCGATCATTGCGGTCGCCTGCGCGATCGGTACCCGTCGTGCGTTGGTCAGCGAGAATATCTACACCTTCAAGCTGCTGCGGCGCGGGCATCATATTCCGAAGGACCGCCATTCGAACATGTTTCTCGTCCGCCACGCGCGGGAGGTCATGACGCCGGTGGGCGGCGTGCTGTCACTGCGGGGCTCGCTCGACGACCCGGAGGCGGAGATCGTGCCCGAGGGTGAGGTCGCTGGCGACGACTATCTGCTGGTCGCACGCGGGCAGCACGTCTCGGCTGTGATCCGCGCCGAGGAATTCCGCCACTGGAAGGCGCTTCGGGCCGAGGGCGCGCGGGAGCCGCTGCCGGCCGAACGCCATTTCATCGTCGGGCGTGCCGGCGACCTTCTCGTCGATGTGTTGCGGCGCATGAGCCGCCACGGGGTCACGCACGCGCTGATTACGGGCAGTGCACACCGCGTGCCGCATGCGGCGGATGTCCTCGGCGTGATCAGTGAGCATGAGGTCGCGGAACAGGTGCTCGACCAGTTTCGTCGCCAGGAATAACGGCACCGGCAGGCGCGCCGCGTCTACTTGCAGACCCCGATCGAGCCCGCGGCGCAAATCGTCTTGCCGTCGATCCAGCGGGCACCGCTCAGTTCGGTGCGGTAGAGGTCGGCATCATCGAGTCGTGCACCGCTCAGATCGGCGCCGGCAAGATTGGCAAGAAAGAGCCGCGCATCGCTGAGATCGGCATCGCGCAGATTAGCGCCCCGGAGGTCGGCGCGGGTGAAATCGGCGCGTGCAAGGCTGGCGCCCGACAGATCGACCTGCGAAAGATTGGCGGAGACGAATTTCGCGCCACGGGCATCCGCCTCCCTGAGGCTGGCGCCGCTCAGATCGGCGCGGGTGAAGGAACTGTCGCGGAGCACCGCCTGCGACAGGTCCGCGCCCGCGAATGTGCGTTCGTTCATGAAGCAGCGGACCCATTGCACGCCCGGCCGTGGCGCATCGGTGCAGCCCGCAAAGGCCGCTGTGGCAAGCGCCTGCAGAAGGACCGCGACAAGCGCGCCCGACAGGACAAGGCGCCGCAGCCGGTGCCGCGGGCTCCGGTCGTGCGTCGCCACCGTCGGCGCAGGGCCCGAGCCGGGAGCCGCGCAGCGGCCGGGGATGGTCTTGACGGGCGGAATTGCCATAATCTGTTCGGGTCCCTCTGTTAAGCAGATGTCTTAGCGTTTCATGCGGAGGCCGTCACGGCCTTTGCGACGAGGATCGTTAATGCTGGAAGCGGTCGGCGAAGAAAGCGGCACACGACGGCGCGTTCGTCGGGCCCTGGTGGCGGCTGGGGGCACGCTCGTCCTGCTCGTCGCGGCCGCGCTCATCGTCCCGGGGTTCATCGACTGGACCGGCTACCGCGACCGAATCGCCGGGCTCGCGGAGAACCTCACCGGGCGCGCGGTCCGCATCGAGGGACCTGTCTCCTTTCGCCTCCTGCCGTCGCCGGCGCTGAGTGCCGGTTCGGTCACCATTGCCAACGTCCCCGGCGGCGAGTCCGCGGCTCTGGCCCGTGTCGAGCGGCTCGATGTCGTGGTCGGGCTACTACCCCTGCTTCGCGGCAATATCCGCGTGCGGCGGATCGAGCTCGTCGGCCCCGAGATCGCGCTTGAGCGCGATACCGATGGCGCCGACAACTGGCATCTGGCTTTCGTGACCACTGCTGCGGAGACATCCGGTACCCCGGCCGGCCAGCTCAGCATCGAGTCGCTGCGTATCCGGCATGGCCGTCTCGCCTTTCGCGATGCCGTGACGGGGCGTGACATGGTGCTCGCGGATATCGATGCCCGCCTTGCGGCGCCATCGCTCCGTGGCCCCTTCGATGCCGGCGTCACGGCAAGCCTGAATGGAGTTGCGCTGGCAGCGGAGGTCCGCAGCGGCACCTTTGTGCCCGGTGTCCGTGTGCCGCTCGACGCCCGCCTCCGCGTGGGCGGGTCGAGCCTGCGCTATCGCGGCTGGCTGCGGCCGCGTGACGATGCAGCGCCGGAGGGCAAGGGGCAGCTCGACTGGGAGGGGCCCGATCTCGGCGCCTTGATGGTCGCCGTCAGCCGTCTCGGCGGCTCGGACTTCGCGCCTCCGGCCCCGCTTGCCCGCCGATTCGCGCTCTCGGGGGACCTCCTCATCGGTGACGGTCTCTCGCTCGAGGACATCAAGGGGCGGGTCGGCGACACCGCGCTCTCGGGTCGCGCCGCGCTCGATCTCGGCGACGGACCGCAGCTCGCACTCACTCTTCGCGCCGATCAGCTCGACCTCGATTCCATTCTCGCGGCACCATCCGATGGTGGCGCGGCGCCGCTGCGAATTGCGGATATGGGCGACACGCTCCTGCCGCCGTCCCTGAGGCTCGACCTCGATCTGGCGATCGAGGCGCTTGCCTACCGCGACGAGATCATCTCGCGCGCCCGGCTCCGGGCAACGGGGCGGGACGGAGCGCTCGGTGTCGAGGCGTTCGATGCGGCACTGCCGGGGGCGGGCTCCTGGCATGCGGAGGGCCGCATCTTCGCCGAGGCGGGCGTACCGCGGGCGACGGGACGCATGACGCTCCGGATCGGCGATCTGCGTCGGGCGGCGGCTTGGCTCGGCCATGAGCTGACGGGCCGCGAGGGAAGTTTCAGCCATGCCGCCCTCGAGACCGGCTTCGATTGGCGGCAGGACCGGCTGGCGCTCAAGGAGGCGCGGATCGCCATCGATTCCACGACCGCAAGCGGCGCACTGCGCTGGGAGCGTGGCGCCGGCCGGCCGTCGCTGGCCGTCGACCTGCGGCTCGACCGGCTCAATCTCGACGGCTATCTGCCCCCGTCGGATCCGAATTCGGAGCCACGCCAGGAGGTGTCCGTTGCCGCGCGGATCAACGACCTCCTCGCAAGCCTGCCGGCGGACCTGGCGCCCCTCCGGCTCCGCATCGATCGTCTGGTCTATGACCAGGCGGCGATGCGCGACGTTGCTCTCGACCTGCGCTCCGAGGGAAGCGCGCTGCGCATCGCGGCGGCCCATGTGGGAAACCTCGAAGGTGCCAGTGCCGATATCTCGGGCGTGCTCCACCCGCGGAAGGACGGGCCGCAGATGGCGTTTCATGTGCGGGCCCAGATCGCCGACCTCGGGCGCCTTGCCGGCTGGCGAGGGATGACTTTGCCCACTCTTCTCGAGGGGCTCGGTCCCGTGACAATCGAGGGCGATCTGAGCGGCCTCGCACCGAACATGGAGATCGACCTTGCCGCCGGCTTCCTCGGCGGTCGGCTGGTGGCGAAGGGGCCGCTCCGGTGGCCGGCGGAGGCAGGGGATGGCGGGGAGGGCGGCCCGCGGGCAGCGCTCGATCTCGTTGCCGACTTTGCCGATCCGCGCGCTCTCCTCGGCCATCTCGGCTGGGCCTCGCGGATGCCCGGCGAGGCCGGGCCGCTCCATCTCGGCGCGCATGTCGAGCATGCCGCGGACACGCTCTCGGGGCGCGCCGAGGGACATCTGCTCGGGGGCCGGATCACGCTCAAGGGTGAGCTCGCCTCGCTGGCCGGGACACCGCACGGCAGCCTCGACCTGCACTATGCGCATCCGGATCTCGTGGCCTTCCTGCACGTCTTCGATCCCGCCTATCGTCCGGCGGCCGAGAATCCCGGCGGCCTCGATCTGGCGGGCCGGGTCTCGCTCGCGAACCAGGATGTGACGCTTGCGCTCACTCGTCTGGAAGCAGGGCCGGCCGCGCTATCCGGCCGCATCGTCTACGCCACGGGCGGTCCGCGTCCGCGCCTCACGGCGACGCTCAAGGGCGAAGAACTGCCGCTCAGACAGCTCCTGCCGCCGCCGGAAAACGGGGCCGTTGCGGCACGCCGTTCGGTCGACCGCCGCTGGTCGCGCGACCCCTGGCCGCTCGACACCCTGCGCAGCCTCGATGCGGACCTCACGCTCGATGCGCGACGCCTGACCTTCG
>RFKS01000228.1 GCA_003694205.1 Alphaproteobacteria bacterium
ATGCGCGCGATATCGTCCTCGATCGTGAGCTTGAAGGGCAGCGTGACTTCGGCCGACACGCCCCGGATGGTGAGGTCCGCGACAGCCTCGTAATGGCCGTTGCCGAGATCGCGGAACGATCGCGTCTCGAAGACCGCTTGCGGATAGCGCGCGGCATCGAACCAGTTGTCATTGGTGAGCGTCGCCCGCGCGTCCTGCCCCTCCATATAGATGCTGCCGGTATCGACCACGACCCGGACATGGGACTGCGCCAGATTGCGGGGATCGAAGTCGATGCTGGCGGTGAAATGCTCGAAGCCCCCCTGCACCGGCGCCGTGTTCCACTTCGCCGTCCACAGGATGCGGCTCGCGTCGGGCACCACCTGCCATTCCGAGGCATCGGCGGCGGTCGCGCCGGCGATCAGGAGGAGAAGGGCGAACAGGAAACGGCTCATCGGTCCGTTCCCCTCATCTTGCCGTCCTCGGCCAAAGCGGCAGCATGCGCCGGAGGACATCGTCCCGATCGCGGAAATGATGCTTCAGCGCCGCGGCGACATGAAGCAGGAGCAGGGCCAGGAGTATCCAGGCGAGCGTCGCATGCGCCTCCTCCGCGAACTCGTGAAGCGCCGGGTTGGGGCCAAAGGGATTGGGCAGCGTGAAGAGATCGAAGATGCGGGTCGGCACCACGATTTTCGATGTCGCCGCCGCCAGCCATCCGGCGACCGGCATGGCGAGAAGGATGACATAGAAGCCCCCGTGGCTGAGCGCCGAGAGCCGGCGTTCGAGCGGCGTCATGGTCGCGGGCAGTACGGGCACCGGCTGCGCGAGGCGCCAGACGAGGCGCCCGAGCACGAGGACGAAAATGAGAAAGCCGAATGATTTGTGGAGTTGGAACAGGTTGAATTTCAGCTCCAAATCCTTGACGAACTCGTCCATTGCATAGCCGAGCGCCCACTGGCCGATCACCAGAATCGCGATCAGCCAGTGGAGCACGATGCTGATCGCGCCCCATCGCTCGCTGTCGTTTCGAAGCTGCATGGCCTGTGCTCCCGCATACCCGCGCCCTTGGGCGTATTCCTCGACGCGCTATTTGACCGAGGCCTCGGTGGAGATGAAGAGATGCACCTCGTCGCTCACCATCGGCACATAGGCGGTCAGGCCGAATTCGCTGCGCTTGACGACGCCCTCGGCAGTGAATCCGACCGACGGCTTGTGGGTCAGCGGGTGCTCGCCCATCCCATTGAGGCGCACGTCGAGAACCACCGGCCGTGTCACGCCGTGGAGTGTCAGCTCGCCATGGAGGCGCGCCGTCTTCTCGCCCGTCCGCTCGATGCGCGTGCTGCGGAAGGTCGCCACCGGATATTTGGCGACGTCGAAGAAGTCCGCGCTTTTCAGATGCTCGTCGAGGCGTGGCACATTGGTGTCGATGCTATCGAGCGGGATCGTCACCTCGACGCGCGAATTCTCCGGCGCCTCGGGATCGAGGACGAGCGTGCCGTCGAAATCGCGGAAGCGGGCGCGGAAATCGGAAAAGCCGAGATGGTTCCAGGTAAGCCCGATATGGGTGTGCGCCTTGTCCATGACGTATTCGACCGGCGCCGCGGACACGGCCGCGGCGGGCAGCAGCATGAACAGGGAAAGGAAAAGGGTCTTGATGCGCGCCATGTGAAGTCTCCCCGACTTGCAATCCTTCTTTCGGCCCGAAGGCCGCGCCTCTATTACGCCGGTGCTGCAGCATATCCTGCACCGCACGTGGGAAAGGGACCATACACGATTTCGTTGGCATCGTCCGCCGCCGATCGGGAAACAGCCTGTTTTCGATTCCGGCATCGGCGGCTTTCATTCCCACGCGACAGGCGTGTCCGTCTGTGGCATGAGGGAGCGCTGGATTCGGGATCGGACGAGGGATCGGTTGCATGTCGGGCACCGTACCGGGCAATAGCATAAGTGACGGCCTTGGACGCACCGGCGTCCTGCTGGTCAATCTCGGCACGCCCGACGCGCCGACGCCGCGTGCAGTGCGCCGCTATCTGCGCGAATTCCTCGGTGACCGGCGTGTCGTCGAGCTCAGTCCGTGGCTCTGGCGGCCACTTCTGGAACTGGTCATTCTTCCCCTCCGGGCGCGGACGAGCGCTGCTGCCTACCGGAAGATCTGGCTCGCGGATCCGCCGGAAAGCCCCTTGCGCGCCGCGACCCGGGCGCTGGCCGAAAAACTGCAGGCCGCGTTCGCCGGTGATGAGCTGCCACCGCGCATCGACTGGGCCATGCGCTATGGCCGGCCGACGATCGCCGCGCGTATCGATGCGCTGCTGGCCGCGGGATGCGAGCGCCTCCTCGTCTGTCCGCTCTATCCGCAATATGCGGCGGCGACGACAGGCTCGGTCTGCGACGCCGTGTTCCGGGCGCTCGAGGGCCGGCGCATCGTGCCGGCACTGCGTATCCTGCCGCCCTATCCCGATCACCCGGCCTATATCGCGGCGCTCGCGGATTCGGTCCGCGCCCATGTTGCGGCGGCGGGCTGGGCGCCCGAACGGCTGGTCCTATCCTTTCACGGACTGCCGCAGGCGCAGGTCGATGCCGGCGATCCCTATCGCCGCCAGTGCGAGCAGACCGCGGACGCCTTGCGCGCGGCGCTTGGCCTCGATGCCGAAAGGGCGCCGCTCGCCTTCCAGTCACGTTTCGGGCCCGCCGCCTGGCTCGTGCCAGCAACCGACGCCATGCTCCGGGATCTGGCGCGGCAGGGCGTACGCGATCTCATGGTCGTGACGCCTGGCTTTGCCACCGACTGCCTCGAGACGCTGGAGGAGATCGCGCTCGGTGGCCGCGACATCTTTCTTGCCGCCGGCGGCCGCCGTTTCGATCTCGTGCCCTGCCTCAACCAGTCCGACGCCCATGTCGGACTGCTCGCAAGCCTGATCAGGGAGGAAGGCGCGGGCTGGCTCGGCTGATCCGGGACCAGCGCACCCTCCCGCGTTTCCCCTCTGCTCAGGCATGGCGCTGATAACGCTGGCGGCGCCGGGCGCGACGGATCGCGCGTTCGAGGGCACGGTGCGTGCTGGTCAGGGGATGGGTCATCATGCTCGTCCTTTCGCTGTCGTGACGCGGCGATTGCGCGCCCTTTGTTCTAGTGTACTGGTCATGTAATACAGCAATTCGGAAATGCAAGAGAGGGAGGCGAAAAAAACCACGTTACCGGTCTCCCATTTCGCCTTTGCGGGCTGCTCGGATTGCATTTGTCGGGAAATTTTACAGGCACTGGCGGGTCCCTAGACCGCCGACCGGCCCTGGGGGCGGGGGGCGGCCGGCCCTCCGCGGTGCCGCTGCGGCCGCTGCTCCGTCTTCGTGCTGGAGAGAATTTGTAACGAAATAACAATGGCCTGCGATGGCAAGGGAGGCGTGCGGCCGGGGTTTCGCGCATATATGTGCCGGGGGGCCGCGCACGCCGGGCGGGCCGAGCCGGTGCCCGGCCTGTCACGGGATCTCACGCCATCCCCGGCAAAGTGTAAAAATCTTTTACGAAAGGCGCCGGTCGGGGAGGGGTCGTGCGGGCAGTGATCCGGTAAACCTCTGTTTTATAAGGAGGCTCCATATATGGCACGCTCCCTGCATATCGAAGGGCGAACGCAATCGGTTCGTGGCCGCGAGATGCTTTGGTGGCCAAAGAGCAGGAGGAACGAATGAAAACACTTCTCAAGACACTGGCGATCGGTGCCGTCGGGGGGATGCTGAGCGTCGCCGCGCAGGCTGGGCCGGTCACCTACACGGCCAATCCGGCCAACGGCGGGGCGGCCGGGGCGGCCTTCCAGGCTGACAAGATCACCGGTCCCTATTCGGCAGAGATCGACCAGGATAACGCTGGGAATTTCACCGAGAGCGGTCTTATCCAGTTCGGCAATTTCTCGCTCGGCGGCACGAATCTTGGTGGCGGGACGAGCGGACTGGGGACCAGCTACAATCTCTATGGCCTGTTCACGGCAGCAGGTACGGCCACGGCGACGCCTCTCGGCGGCGGCTTGGCTACCGTGGTGGTCAAGTTCACGAGCTTTTTGGCCGAGATCTGGACCGATCCCAATCGGGACAGCACCTTCAGCTTCAATGCTGCAAATGCGAATGACCAGGACGGCTTCACGGGCCAGAATGCCGGCTCGCAGTTCGCCGATGCGGGCGGAAGCGCCGCCCACAGCCTGACCAACACCGCGGAAGACCAGCTCGTGCTGCAGATCACCGGTGGGCTCAGCTTCCCGCGCGTTGCCACCCTGCTGGTGAACACGAGCAATGGCGGCGTGCTGAGCGGCGGCTTCAATGTGAAGTCGAAGTTCAACACCGACTTCGGTGCCCCGGGCGAGGCGGATGACTTCTTCCAGTTCTTCCCCTTCAACTTTCTGAACCTGAACCTTCTCGCTTCGGGTCAGACCGGGCAGACGACGGGCAACTTCTTCAATCCGGGCGGCTTCACCGACAACACCTTCCAGAATGCGTCGGTCGACGTCACCTTCATCCCCGAGCCGACGACGGTGGGCCTCTTTGGCCTCGGTCTCCTCGGCCTCGGCGCGATGGCCCGGCGCCGCCGCCGCAAGGTCTGAGCAGCGCAGCCACCAGACCTGACAGAGATGCAGACCCCCGGCTCCGGCCGGGGGTTTTTTCATGAGCCCCGCGCCCCGCTCCCCGTCACCTGCTGGCACCCGCGCCCTTCG
>RFKS01000229.1 GCA_003694205.1 Alphaproteobacteria bacterium
CCCTCGAACGCCGCGAGTGCCGCGTCGAGGGCGGTGAGCGCAAGCACTGGCGGGGTGCCGCAAGCAAAGCGGGCGATGTCGCCGGCGGGCTCATAGTCGGGCGAAAAGTCGAAGGGCCGCGCGTGGCCCATCCACCCCGGGAGCGGCGACGGGAGATGTGGCTGGTGCCGCCGGGCGACGAACAGGAACGCCGGTGCGCCGGGTCCGCCATTCAGGAACTTGTAGCCGCAGCCGACGGCGAGGTCCGCCCCGGTGGCATCGAGATCGACCGCCAGCGCGCCCGCCGAATGCGAGAGATCCCACAGCGTGAGCGCACCGGCGGCGCGGGCGCGGGCATTGATCGCCGCCATGTCCCACAGTGCGGCGGTGCGATAGTGGACATGGCTCAGCACGACGCAGGCGACATCCTCGGTGATCGCTTCCTCCAGGGCATCGCACGGCAGCCGCCGCACCTCGATGTGGCGGCCGGGCATGGCCGCGAGCCCGTCGAGGATGTAGAGATCGGTGGGAAAATTGTCCGCCTCGGTGAGGATGAGCTTTCGCTCCGGTCGTGCCGCGAGCGCCGCGGCGGCGAGCTTGAACAGATTGACCGAAGTCGAGTCGGTGACCAGCACCTCGCCCGCCGCCGCGCCGACAAGCGGCGCGATGCGGTCTCCGATGCGGCGCGGCAGTTCCATCCAGCCGGCCCACCAGCCGCCGATCAGCCGCTCCGCCCACTCCTCGACCCGCGCCTCCATATGCCCCGGCATCTGCCGCACCGGCGGGCCGAGCGAATTGCCGTCGAGATAGATGACGCCTTCGGAGAGGGCAAAGCGGCCGCGCAGGGGAGCGAGCGGGTCGGCGGCGTCGAGGGCTTCTGCCATGCGGCGATCGATCTGTGGCGGTGCGGTCATGTCAGGTCGTCCCTAGCGGCCCGCCGCAGCGGCGGGCGTGGCTTCGGCGGCGCGCACGATACGCCACCATGTGAGCAGGCCGGCGGCGGAGAACAGGAGAAAGATGCCGTAGAGCAGGGCCGTCGGATAGAGGGCCTTGGCGAGGAACAGGGCGATCGCGAGGAGATCGACGAGGATCCACAGGAGCCAGTGCTCGAGATAGCGCCGCGCCATGAAATACTGGGCGAGAATACTCAGGATCGCGATCGCGCCGTCCCAATAGGGAAAGGCGGCGTCGGTGAATGCGGCCATGGCGCTGCCGTGCGCGGCGGCCGCCGCCAGCCCGCCGAGGAGGAACCAGGGTATCTGGCGCGGTGGCAGGCGGAGCACGACGATGCGCCCGTCATCGGCGCGCCCGTTGAGCCAGTTCCAGAGGCCATAGACCTGCATGGCGAAGAAATAGATCTGCAGGCCGGCATCGCTGTAGAGGCGGTTCTCGAAGAAGATGAAGGCATAGAGTGTCACCATCACGATGCCGAAGGGGTAGTTCCAGATCGAGCGCCGTACGATGAGGGCGATGTTGGCGAGGCCGCACAGGACGGCGGTCATCTCGATCGGCCGCTGTCCCAGCATGTCGATCGCAAAATCAAGAAAATCTGCCATCGCGCGAACCGTTCCTCCTTCAGTCGCCGCGATCGACGACAAGCACCGCTGCGCCCTCGAAACGGCCCGCCCGCAAGTCGTCGAGCGCCCGGTTGGCCTCTTCGAGCGGATAGGGGTGGACGGTCGTCGCGATGGGGGCCGCCGCAGCGCGGGCAAGGAAGTCCCGGCCGTCGGCACGGGTCAGATTGGCGACTGAGCGCAGGACACGCTCCTGCCACAGCAGGTGGTAGGGAAAGGACGGAATGTCGCTCATGTGAATGCCCGCGGCGATCACCCGGCCGCCGGGCCGCACGGCGGCAAGCGCGCGCGGCACGAGCGCTCCCACCGGAGCGAACAGGAGCGCCGCATCGAGGGGGTGCGGCGGCGATTCGTTCGATCCCCCGGCCCAGACGGCGCCACGGGCGCGGGCAAAGCGCTGCGCCGTCCTGTCGCCGGGCTTGGTGAAGGCAAAGACCTCGCGGCCTTCGGCGACCGCTAGCTGGCACAGGATATGTGCGGCGGCCCCAAAGCCATAGAGACCGATCCGCGGCGCGTCACCGGCCATGCGATAGGCACGGAAGCCGATCAGTCCGGCGCACAGCAGGGGCGCCGCATGGAGATCGTCATAGGCGTCGGGCAGCGGAAAGGCATAGCGGGCATCGGCGCAAATGTAGTCGGCATAGCCGCCGTCGCGGGTATAGCCGGTAAAACGAGCCTCGGGACAGAGATTCTCCTCGCCGCGTCGACAAAAGGCACAGGTGCCGCAAGTCCAGCCGAGCCAGGGCACGCCGACCCGGTCGCCGATCCGGAAATCGGTGACCGCGTCGCCGACGGCTGCGACGCGGCCCACGATCTCGTGTCCCGGCACAACATGCGGCCGGGGGTCGGGCAGCTCGCCATCGACGAGATGGAGATCGGTACGGCAGACGCCGCAGGTGCTGATACGGACGAGAATCTCCCCCGGCCCGCATTCCGGCACCGGGCGCCGGACCAGCCGCAGCGGCTGTCCCGGTGCCTCGAACGTCATTGCCCGCATTTCGTCCATCGCTCCCGTCCGTTCTGCGGCGCCGCCGCGACCATCGCATATAGCAAGCCCGTATGCGATCCGATCAAGCGCGGCTTGCGCTTTTTTGCGCAAGCGGGCATCTCATGGGGGATAGTAGAATTTGCCGCCGGCGACCGGCTCGCCGGCAGGGAGAATGTCCCCCGACGATGCCAAGTCTGAGCGACAGCCCCGCCTGGCGCGCGCTGCGGCAACAGGCCGCCGCAATGCGACATGTCCACATGCGCGACCTCTTCGCCGCCGATCCCGGACGCGCCGCACGCTACAGCCTTGATGCCGACGGCCTCTTTCTCGACTATTCCAAGAACCGCACCGACGCGGAGACCTGGCGCTGCCTGTTCGCGCTCGCCCGCGAGGGTGATCTCGAAGGCTGGCGGGCGCGCATGTTTGCCGGCGAGAAGGTCAATTTCACGGAAGGGCGTGCCGCCCTGCATATTGCGCTGCGCGACCGTAGCGGGCGCGGGTTCCTGCTCGACGGTATCGATGTCGGCCAGGATGTTCGGGCCGAACTTGCGCGCATGCGAAGCTTTGTCGCGCGGGTGCATGACGGTGCCTGGCGCGGCACCACGGGTGCACCGATCCGGCACGTGGTCAATATCGGCATCGGCGGCTCGCATCTCGGTCCGGAAGCGGCCGTGACCGCGCTCGAGGCCTACCGCCATCCTGATCTCGCGGTGCATTTCGTCGCCAATCTCGACGGCAACGACCTCGCCGCCGTTCTCGAGTCGGTGCCGGCCGAGGAAACCCTGTTCATCGTCGCGTCGAAGACCTTCACCACCCTCGAGACGATGCAAAATGCGCGCTCGGCAAGGGACTGGCTGTTGGCACGCCTCGGCGACAGGGCGGCGGTGGCGCGGCATTTCATCGCCGTCTCGACCAACGAGACGGCGGTCCGCGACTTTGGCATCGACGCCGCCAACATGTTCCGCTTCTGGGACTGGGTCGGCGGTCGCTATTCGCTGTGGTCGGCGATCGGGCTCGTCGTGGCGCTCGGCATCGGCTGGCGCAATTTCGAGCATCTGCTCGACGGTGCCCACGCAATGGACCGGCATTTCGAAACGGCACCGCTGCAACAGAACATGCCGGTCCTCCTCGGCCTTCTCGACATCTGGTATGCGGGTCATCTGGGTGCCGCAAGCCGTGCCGTGCTGCCCTATGACCAGCGCCTCGACCGCCTCGTCGACCATCTCCAGCAGCTCGAGATGGAAAGCAACGGCAAGCGCATCGATCGCGCCGGCCACAGCGTCGACTATGCGACCGGACCCGTGCTCTGGGGACGTGCCGGCACCAATGGCCAGCATGCCTTCTACCAGCTCCTTCACCAGGGGACACAGCTCGTGCCGGCCGATTTCGTCCTCGTCGCCGAGCCGGCGCATGATTTCGACACGCACCATCCGCCGCTGCTCGCCAACGCGCTGGCCCAGGCCGAGGCGCTGATGGCCGGCCGGGACAGGGAGCACGCCGAGCGCGAGATGATTGCCGATGGCCTCGACCCGGCGCGGGCCGCGGCCCTGGCCCCGCACCGCAGCTTCCCCGGCAACCGGCCGAGCAATCTCCTCATCCTGCCGCGGCTCGACCCCTTTCATGTCGGCCAGCTCGTGGCGCTTTACGAGCACCGGGTGTTCGTCGAGGGCACGCTTCTCGCCATCAACAGCTTCGACCAATGGGGCGTCGAGCTCGGCAAGAAACTGGCCGGCGCTGTCCTTCCGATGCTCGAAGAGGGGCGGGAGGATGTGGCGCACGATCCCTCGACCCGCGCCCTTGTCGCTCGCCTGCGCGGCATGGCGGCGGCTCCCGCCCTGCGCATCGACCCGGCCCGGACCTCGGCCGTGTTGTTCGACATGGATGGGGTCCTCACCGATACCGCGGAGCTTCATGAAGCGGCCTGGAAGCGCCTTTTCGATTCCTTTCTCAAACGCCGCGCCGGCAAGACCGCGGGCGCCTTCCGCTCGTTTACGAGCGAGGACTATCTGCGTCACCTGAGCGGCAAGTCACGGCTCGACGGCATCCGCGACTTTCTCACCGCGCGCGGCATCCGGATTGCTGAAGGCGAGCCCGGGGACGCCCCCGGTGCCGAGACGCTGCACGGTCTCGGACAGCGGAAGCAGCTCTTGTTCCAGGAAGAGCTGCGCCGTCGCGGCGCCACCGTCTATCCGGACGCGCGAGCCTGTCTCGAGCGCCTGCGGCAGCACGGCCTCAGGATCGCGGTGCTTTCGGCAAGCCGCCACGCACGTGCCGTCATGACCGCGACCGGGCTCGATGCCCTCGTCGATCTGCTCGTCGACGGCGAGCATGCGGCGAGCCGCGATCTTCCGGGAAAGCCGGCTCCCGACCTCCTCATCGAGGCGGCCCGTCTGCTGTCGCTCGAGCCGGAGCGCATCGTTATCGTCGATGGCTCGGCGGTCGGGGTCGCAGCGGCCTCGAGAGCGGGGTTTCAGCGCATCGTCGGGGTCGCGCGCCATGGCGGTCGGAAGTATCTGACGCGAGCCGGGGCCGATCTCGTCATCCGCTCGCTCGATCGGCTTGATGTCCGGACTGGGGACGCATGCTGATAGTACGAGATCGGGATGGTGTTTTCATTTGCAATTCCGTGACGCTTGTCCCTCAATAGCTACCACAGGCTGAACGGAACGGGCCGGCCACACGGCCGGTCACCGGGCGACGGGCCCGCAAGGGGGAGGGCATCGCAGATGGCGGGTGGCGGCGACAATCCCTGTGATCCGCGGCATGGCCGCCTCTCCCCGTACCCGCCGGGGCCCGTATCCTCGGATGAGGACCGTGAGAGCGAATCGCGGCATTACGGCTTTATCCGGGATTTCCGCAGCCTCGAGCCGACGCTGCACCAGATGCTGGCGTTGTGGGGCAGCAAATGCATCGAGGGTGCGCTGCCCAGGACGCGCGACATGGGTCCGGATGTGCTCAAGGGTCTGGTGAGCCATGTCGCTGTCGTCGATGTTCTCCATGACCCCTTTGACTACCGCTACCGGATCGTCGGCAGCTACATCGAGGATATGATCGGCGAGAGGCGTGTCGGCCGGCGTGCCCGGGAGTTCATGTCCGGGCCGATGCTCGATTTCACCATCAGGGCCGTCGAGGAGCTTGTGCGTGATCGCCGTCCGCTCGCCATGTGGGGCCTGAAGATGCCGTGGATCGAGCGCGACTACAAACGCTGGCAGGTTCTCGTGCTGCCGCTCTCGGAATCGGGCGAGATCGTCGACCGCGCGATCATGGGGTTTGCCTTTCTTGATACGTGAAGAACAGACGATACCAGAGTCATGCTCAAAGATGTTGACCACAGGTGCAATCGAGGATGTGTCGGTGCGTCACGCGCGCGTATCTGTCTCTGGTCCCAGTCGTGGCGTCGTGATTTCGCGACGATCTGTGTCGGGCGTGAAAAATTTTTGGAAAAGAGGTCTGTTTGTCTGCATTTTAGGGAGATATAATCAAGTCGTCATGGACAGCAGCCTTGTCGGGCTCCGGAAGCACTTCGTCATGCCGAGTCGTCAATCGCTCCGTCCCTTCGCGCTGCCACCCGGCGGCTCGTTGGTGGCGTTCTGTATCATTGAATATTGAATAGCGTGTGCCGATGAGCGATCAGCCGAAAGACAATGCGCGCGGAGCAGGCGATTGCCCATCAAGGCCTATGCTCGGGACGACGCCTCCCGAACGGAACGAGGGTACGAGGGAGAGCGAGGCGGTCTTCGGGTTCATCCGGGATTTCCGTATTCTGGATCCGACGCTCCGTGAGTTGCTGGCCTTGTGGAGCACGCGATGCGTCGAAGGTGCGCTGCCGCGCACGCGCGACATGGGGCCAGACTTTCTCAGGGGTCTCGTGACGCGTATTGCGCTTGTCGACGTGCAGCCCGAGCCGCTCGATTTTCGCTATCGCATCGTCGGCAGCTATGTCGAGGACATGCTCGGCGAAAAGCGCACCGGCATGCGGGCACGCGAGATCTTCTTCGGCTCCTCGCTTGAGCTCGTCCTGCGCGCGACCGAGGATCTGTTGCGCTTTCGCCAGCCGGTTGCCATGTGGGGAACGAAGATGCCGTGGATCGACCGCGACTACAAAAGGTGGCACGTTCTCGTGCTGCCATTGTCGGAATCCGGCGTGACCGTCGACCGGGCGATCATGGGGTTCGCGTTTCTCTGACCGCCTCAGTCTTCGCCCTTCTCGAGATAGGCATGGCCGAGCGGGCGCAGATCGGTGTCGAGACGGTAGTGCAGCGGCACACCGGTCGGGATCTCGAGCCCCGGAATCGCATCATCGGGGATGTCGTCGAGAAACTTGACGAGCGCCCGCAGGCTGTTGCCATGGGCGGCGACGAGCACCCGCTTTCCCTCCCGGAGCGCCGGCGCGAGCGCCTGCTCCCAGTAGGGCAGAAAGCGCGCCACCGTGTCCTTGAGGCTCTCGGTGCGCGGCAGCAGGGCCGGGTCGACATCCCGATAGCGGGGATCGTGGTGTGGCAGGCGCGGGTCACCCTCGTCGAGGGGCGGTGGCGGCACGTCATAGCTGCGCCGCCAGATGCGCACCTGCTCCGGCCCCACCTTCTCTGCCATCTCGTTCTTGTTGAGCCCCTGCAACGCACCGTAGTGCCGCTCGTTGAGGCGCCAGGATTTTTCCAACGGAATCCACAATCGGTCCATCACGTCGAGGGCGATGCAGGCGGTGCGGATGGCGCGCTTGAGCACGGATGCAAAACAGATGTCGGGCGCGAGCCCGTGCGCCGCCATCAGGCGGCCCGCTCGTGCCGCTTCGGCCCGGCCTTGTTCCGAGAGATCGATATCGGTCCAGCCGGTGAACCGGTTCTCCCGGTTCCACTCGCTCTGACCGTGCCGGAGCAGGATGAGGTCGGGCATTTCGTTTACTCCCTGCCGGTCCCGGTAGTTCTATTCGGCGGCGGCGCGGGCCGCGGCATCACGCGCGGCGAGAAAACGTTCCGCCTCGAGCGCCGCCATGCAGCCCATCCCCGCCGCCGTCACCGCCTGCCGGTAGACACGGTCGGTGCCATCGCCCGCGGCGTAGACGCCCTCGATCGAGGTCGCGGTCGAATCCGGGGCGGTCAGGATATAGCCGTTGTCGTCCATCTCGAGCTGGCCACGGAACAGTGCCGTCGCCGGATCGTGGCCGATGGCGATGAAGACACCGTGGACCGGGATCTCCTGTACCTCGCCGGTGTCGACATGGCGCAGACGCACACCGGTGACGCCAAGCGGATCCGCGGTGCCGAGGACTTCGTCCACGACATGATCCCAGATCACGTTGATCTTCTCGTTGGCGAACAGGCGGTCCTGGAGGATCTTCTCGGCGCGCAGCGAGTCGCGCCGGTGCACCAGCGTCACCTTGCTCGCGAAATTGGTGAGAAACAGCGCCTCCTCGACGGCGGTATTGCCGCCACCGACGACCAAGACCTCCTTGCCGCGGTAGAAGAAGCCGTCGCAGGTGGCGCAGGCGGACACACCGAATCCCTTGAACTTCTCTTCCGATGGCAGACCAAGCCAGCGCGCCTGGGCGCCGGTGGCAATGATCAGCGTGTCGCCGCGGTAGGTCCGCCCCGAATCGCCGACCGCCTCGAAGGGTCGCCGGCCGAGATCGACGGCGGTGATCACGTCATTCACGATTTCCGCACCGACATGCTCCGCCTGCAGGCGCATCTGCTCCATCAGCCAGGGGCCCTGCACGGGCTCCGCGAATCCGGGATAATTCTCTACATCTGTGGTGATGGTGAGCTGTCCGCCCGGCTGCAGGCCCGCCACGACGAGCGGCGCCAGATTGGCACGGGCGGCGTAGATCGCCGCCGTATATCCGGCCGGTCCGGAGCCGATGATGAGAACCTTCCTGTGATCGCTTTGCGGCATTCTCGAGCGCCTTTCGGGAATTCCTTGTGGAGTTGGCAGGGCCGAACGCCGTCGTGGCGACGGCGGGGACATCCGTATTTAAGGACCGTCCGGTGCCCGTGCAAGCTCGGCCTTATGGCTCGGCTTCGGCCGGGGGAGCCGATGGCCGTCCCGGCTCGGCGATGCCGAGTGGCAGCGCCCTGAGCGCCGCGACGCACTCCTGCATGGCCAGCGCATAATCCCGCAATTCCGGCGTTGAAGCCGCCTTGGCGAGACGGTCAGCCGCCCTCTCCAGACGGTCGAGCAGTGCCTCGGCGTCCTGCGGTTGGGCGCCGGCCGGGGTCCGCCGCGCATCCTCATCGGTGGCGGTCCCGACATATCCCTCGAACCGGCCATCGGGAAAGGAAAAGCGCGGCTGGGCACGGATCCGCCAGCGCCGCGAGGGGTTGTCGCCCACCATGGTCTCAACGACAAGATCGTGCAGCGGAGCCCATCGCGCCATGGCCTCGCCGATCTCGTCGCCGGCCGGGACCGCGCTGTGCAGCTGCAGAACCTGCGCAAAGGGTTCGCCGACGAGGCTCGGCGCGATATCTCCGAAGGCGAGCCGGGCATTGGGCGACAGGCGAACGATACGGCCCTGGCGGTCGGTCTCGAATCGCCAGGCATGGGGGGCCGGGTCCTCGAGCGGTGCGATGGCACGAAAAC
>RFKS01000230.1 GCA_003694205.1 Alphaproteobacteria bacterium
CTACGCGCCGACCGCCCAGGATCTCGCCTCGCGCGATGCCGTGAGCCGCGCCATGTCGATCGAGATCCGCGAGGCCCGCGGCGTCGGGCCGCGCAAGGACCATATTCATCTGCATCTTGAACACCTGCCGGCCGAGGTGCTGCACGAGCGCCTGCCGGGCATCTCGGAGTCGTCGAAGATTTTCGCCGGCGTCGATGTGACGAAGGAGCCGATCCCCGTGGTGCCGACGGCGCATTACTGCATGGGCGGCATCCCGACGAACTACAAGGGCGAGGCGCTCAACCCGAAGGATGGCGATCCCGACGCCACGGTTCCCGGCCTCTATGCCGCGGGCGAGGCCGCCTGCGTCTCGGTCCATGGCGCCAACAGATTGGGCTGCAATTCGCTTCTCGACATCGTCGTCTTCGGCCGCGCGGCGGCGCACACGATCAGCGAGGCGCTGGGCTCGGGGCAGAGCCTCAAGTCCCTGCCGAAGGACGCGGGCGAGGAGTCGGTGGCACGGCTCGATCGCTATCGCAATGCCGACGGCGCAACCCCGACGGCGAGCCTTCGCGTCGAGATGCAGCACACGATGCAGTCCAAGGTGCCGGTCTTCCGCACCGGCGAACATCTCAAGGAAGGCAAGGCAACACTCGCGGAGTTGTGGCAGCGCATGGCCGACCTCAAGGTCTCCGACCGTTCACTGGTGTGGAACTCCGATCTCGTCGAAACCCTGGAGCTCGAGAATCTGATGTTGCAGGCGCTGGTCACCTGCGAATCCGCGCTTGCCCGCGAGGAGAGCCGCGGCGCGCAGGCGCGCGAGGATTTCCCCGAGCGCGACGATGCGAACTGGATGAAGCACACGCTGTCCTTCGTCGGCAAGGACGGTGCGGTGCGGCTTGACTATCGGCCGGTACACACCTTCACGCTTACCGACGAGGTCAAATACATCGAGCCGCAAAAGCGGGTGTATTGACGCCACGGTTGTTTGTGTCGTTTCAACCGACAAGGATTTGCAGGTATGGCCAAATTCTCGCTTCCCAGGAACTCCCGGGTGAAAAAGGGCAAATATGTGAAGGCCCCGGAAGGCGCGAAGAATGTGCGTCGTTTTCACGTCTATCGCTGGAATCAGGATGACGGTGAAAACCCGCGCATGGACGTCTTCGAACTCGATATGGACGATTGCGGACCGATGGTCCTGCACGCGCTGATCAAGATCAAGGACGAGATCGACAGCTCGGTCACCTTCCGCCGCTCCTGTCGCGAGGGCGTGTGCGGTTCCTGCGCGATGAACATCAATGGCTCGAACACGCTCGCCTGCACCAAGCCGATCGAGGACCTGAAGGGTGACGTGGTGATCCGGCCGCTGCCGCACCTGCCGGTGGTCAAGGATCTCGTTCCCGACATGACGCACTTCTACGCGCAGTACGCAGCCATGGAGCCGTGGCTGAAGACGGTCTCGCCGCCGCCGGCGGGGAAGGAGCGGCTGCAGTCCTACGAGGACCGCAAGGAGCTCGACGGGCTTTATGAGTGCATTCTCTGCGCGTGCTGCTCGACCTCCTGCCCGAGCTACTGGTGGAATTCCGAACGCTATATGGGGCCGGCGGCGCTCCTGCAGGCCTATCGCTGGATCGCCGACACCCGTGACGAGGCGACCGGCGAGCGCCTCGATGCGCTCGAGGATCCCTTCCGCCTCTATCGCTGCCACACCATCATGAACTGCACCAATGTGTGCCCGAAGGGGCTCAATCCGGCGCAGGCGATCGCCGAGATCAAGAAACTGATGGTGGCGCGCGAGCTATAGGGTCGGGGCAGGCGGCCCCTGCCGGGCCTCAGATTTCCTCAAGGAGAATCCGCGCCGCCCCGCAAAGCCCGGGGGCCGGATGCGTAATCAGTACGGTTGCGACGTCGCGCAGCCGCGCTCCCGCCGCGACGAGCGAAAACCGCGCGTTCGTACCGCCGATATCGGCCACGAGGCCGAGCGTTTCCTCCTCGGTCATGCCGCTCGCTTCCTCCCGCGGGTCCTGTTCCGGTTCCGGCTGCGCACGAGATCTCGCATAAGGGCAAGCACGCCGGTGGTCAAACGGACAATGGCCGCCGTTCGGCAACCAGCGTTGCTCCGCTTTCCCTTCGCAAGCGCGACGTGTTCTGCTCTAATGGCTGCCGACGCAGAAGGAATCCGCCCGAGCGGGGAACCGTCCCGGAGCATCTTCAAGGAGGGAATATCCATGGGCACAGTGGCCGTGGTTCTGCTCGTCAATCTCGCCATTCTGGCGGCCATCGCCCTTTATGTCGTGGCCACCTACAACCGCTTCATCCGCCTTGGCAATCGCACCGAGGAGGCGTGGAGCGATATCGAGGTGCAGATGAAGCGCCGCTATAATCTCATCCCCAATCTCGTCGAGACCGTGAAGGGCTATGCCGGCCACGAGAAGGAGACGCTCGAGCGGGTCATCGCGGCGCGCAACAGGGCGGTATCCGCTGACGGCCGCCCGTCCGAGCAGGCCGGCGCGGAGAACATGCTGAGCGGGGCGCTGAAAAGCCTCTTCGCGCTTGCCGAGGCTTATCCCGATCTCAAGGCGAACGAGAATTTCATGCATCTGGCGCAGGAGCTTTCCGAGATCGAGGACCATATCCAGAAAGCGCGGCGCTTTTATAACGGCAATGTCCGCGATCTGAACACCCTCGCCGAGAGCTTTCCGTCCAATCTCGTCGCCCGCGCATTCGGCATCGGCACGCGCGATTACTTCGAGCTCGAGGAGGGGTCCGCGGCGCGCGAGGCGGTGAAGGTGCAGTTCTGATGCCCGGTTTCCGCGCTCTTTGTCTCACCTTCCTTCTTCTGTTCTGCACCGGGGCTGCTATCGCGCGTGAGGCGATCACTGATTACCAGTCGGAAATCAGCGTCCTGCCTTCGGGCGTCCTTGATGTTCGCGAGACGATCACCGTGCGTGCCGAAGGAAACGCCATTCGACACGGCATCTATCGCGATTTCCAGACCGTGTATCGGGATGGCAGGAGCACGAGCCGGGTCGGATTCCGCGTTCTCGAGGTCCGGCTCGACGGGGCGCCCGTGCCCTATCGGCTGCTGAATGCCGGGCTCGGCAAGCGGCTGTTGATCGGCGATCCGGACCGTTTTGTCAGCGCGGGTCGACATCGTTACGAGATCCATTTCACGAGCGATCGGCAGATCAAGTTTTTTGCCGAGCGCGACGAACTCCTCTATCAGCCCATCGCCTATGGCTGGGGCTTTCCCATCGAGCGGGCGCGCGTCAGCCTGATGCTGCCCGGCGGCGTGCAAGCGCAGGGGATCAAGGTATCGGCCGGCGCGCGTGGTGCCGGCGAGGGCGGGGCCAACGTGAGCCAGCCAAGCCCCGGCGTCGTCCTGTTCACGCGGGATACACCGCTCGCACCGGGCGAGGGGATGACCATCGCGGTGACCTGGCCGCGCGGGGCCGTTGTCCGGCCGACCTGGCTCGACGAACTGCGCTACTTCCTTGCTGACAACAAAAGCCTGGTCATTGCGATTGTGGGCTTTCTGCTGGTGCTCGGCTACTATCTCTGGGCCTGGTGGCGGGTCGGGCGTGATCCGGCAAAGGGCACCATTATCGCGCAATATGATCCGCCCGATGGCTTTTCGCCGGCGGCGGTGCGCTATGTGTTGCGCGAGGGCTGGGACGATACCGCCTTTGCGGCCACGATCGTCAGTCTTGCGGTCAAGCGCGCCCTCGAGATCATCGAGGACGAGGAAGACGTGTTCCGCCTCAGGCGCAGGAAGGGTCCAATGAAGGACCGCCTCTCGCGCGCCGAGCAGGTGGTGATGGACTGGCTGTTCGACACCGACGCGGACGAGATCACCATCGACAAGGAGAATGCCAAGATTCTTGCCAATGCGCGCATCGCGCACCGCAAGGCGCTGGCGCGCGAGCATCTCGGCGTCCATTTCCGGCGCAATCGCGGACACTTCATTGCCGGTCTCGTGCTCAGTGTCCTCGTCGTCCTTGTCAGCATCTATGATTTCCGCGGCCCGGTAGCGGCAACAGCCGCCCTGCTCGGTCTCATGATGCTGCTCAATCCGCTCTTCGCCTGGCTTCTCAAGGCCCCGACGATGAAGGGGCGGCGGATCATGGACCATCTCGAAGGCTTCAAGCTCTACCTCTCGGTGGCCGAGAAGGACCGGCTCAATTTCCACAATCCGCCGGAACGTACGCCCGAGCTCTTCGAGCGCTATCTGCCCTACGCCATCGCGCTCGGCGTCGAACAGGAATGGGGCGAGCAGTTCGACGATGTGCTCAAGGCCGCGCGTGATCCCGAGACCGGGGTTGCCTGGCAACCGGGCTGGTATCACGGGCCCCGCTGGTACGGCGCGGGTGTCTTTCACGGCGGGCGCTTCGCCGGCGGGCTTGCCGGTGCCATGGCAACGAGCTTTGCCGCGGCCGCAGTGCCGCCGTCATCGACTTCGAGTTCCGGATTTTCGGGCGGCTTTTCCGGCGGCGTTGGCGGTGGCGGCGGC
>RFKS01000231.1 GCA_003694205.1 Alphaproteobacteria bacterium
CGCGCCCAGAGCCTTGATGATCTCCAGGTCGCGGCGATCCCGAGAATGTCCGGCCTTTGCCATTGTTTCACTCCAAACTGGCAGCGGTCATGCCCTAGCCATCATATCTCTCTTTGATCGAGCGGCACAGGCCATCGATATCCGTGAGCATATGGGCTGCGTCAATCCCCATTATGGCCAACTGTTCCTTGAAATATCGTTTGTACCTCGCTTCGATGGCAAAATCTTGTCGATCGAGGGATTTCGGGACAATCCATGCACGACCGAACGGCTTGGGATGCACCGTGAAGACCCCCTCCTGCGCAACGATGCGCGGGGAGACGATATCCGATTCGAAAAGCATCACGTCCGAGACCGCAAAAGGGTCGGGTTCCCGAAAGGAGTCGACGTGAAGTGGCTCAAGAATACATGTTACGCGCCCCTCGTGACCATTTGGCATGCTTGTTACCGCAAAATAAGCCGCCACCAAGGGATTGTAAGTCCAATCCAGAATTCTGGTCGGCAAACCATGATGCTGAGCCAGGGCAATCAGGTCCCAGTCCGAAAAAAGATGCGTATCGGCGAATTGTCGGGCCCGGCGTCTGAACTCGGTAAAGAGCCCTTTTTCCGAGGCGGGATCATAGTTTCTCCGCGCAATACTCGGCCTCAGGGTATGATTCCCGCTGGCAACACCACGCCAAATACGGTTCCGGGATCCGAATTTGTGAACAAAGTCGAGGAATTCACGCCATTTGCCCGCCGCCTTGCGGTCCGCGCCTCCCGTCTTCCGATTGTGTATGATCCACGGTTCCAACGAACGCGTCCTTGGCCGATTCCTGTATGACCCGAACTCAGTCCAGATTCTTGACGATCTCCTCGACCATCTTCTTGGCGTCGCCGAAGAGCATCATCGTGTTGTCACGATAGAAGAGCTCATTGTCGACACCGGCATAGCCGGGCGAAAGCGAGCGCTTGACGAAAAGCACGGTCTTCGCCTTTTCCACATCGAGCACCGGCATGCCGTAGATCGGTGAGGACGGATCGGTCTTCGCCACCGGGTTCGTCACGTCATTGGCGCCGATCACGAAGGCGACGTCGGTCTGCTGGAATTCGTTGTTGATGTCCTCGAGCTCGAAGACCTCGTCATAGGGCACATTGGCTTCGGCGAGCAGCACGTTCATGTGCCCGGGCATGCGGCCCGCAACGGGGTGGATCGCGTATTTCACGCTCACCCCCTCCTTCTTGAGAAGGTCGGCCATCTCGCGCAGGGCATGCTGCGCCTGCGCCACCGCCATGCCGTAGCCGGGAACGATGATCACCGAGCCGGCGTTTCTCAAAATGAAGGCCGCATCCTCGGCCGAGCCCGACTTCACCGGCCGGTCGGCGCGTGCGCCCTTTGGTCCCGCATCCTCGCCGCCGAATCCGCCGGCAATGACGCTCAGGAAGGAACGGTTCATGCCCTTGCACATGATGTAGGAGAGGATCGCACCCGACGAGCCGACGAGCGCGCCAGTGACGATGAGCGCGGTATTGTGGAGCGTGAAGCCGAGCGCCGCGGCGGCCCATCCCGAATAGCTGTTGAGCATCGAGATGACCACCGGCATGTCGGCGCCGCCGATCGGGATAATGAGCAGAAAGCCGATCAGGAACGAGAACGCGGTCACCCACCAGAAGGCGTGAATGCCGGCAATCGTGGTGTCCTGCACGAGCGCGAAGGTCACGATCTCGCCGATGATGAAGAGCCCGATCAGGAGATTGATCACATGCCGGCCCGGCAGCAGGATCGGCGCCCCCGACATCAGCCCTTGGAGCTTCAGGAAGGCGATGACGGAGCCGGAAAAGGTGATGGCGCCGATGGCGACGCCGAGGCTCATCTCGATGCGCGAGGCAAGGATGATGGAGCCGGCCGAATCGGTGATGCCGAAATTCTGCGGATGAAGAAAGGCGGCCGAAGCGACCAGAACGGCGGCAAGGCCCACGAGGCTGTGGAAGGCCGCGACGAGCTGCGGCATTGCGGTCATGGCGATCCGTCGCGCGATGACGAGCCCGACCGCGCCGCCGGCGAGCACCGCCAGCGCGACATATCCGAGGCCGAAGTGAATGGCTTCGGGGTTGAAGGCGGTGGCACCGACCGCGATCAGCATGCCGAGCATACCGAAGACATTGCCGCGCCGTGCCGTCTCCGGTCCCGACAGTCCGCGCAGCGCGAGAATGAAGAGGACTGCGGCGACCAGATAGGCGAGCGCGGTCCAGTCGACGAAGCTCTGGCTCATGCCCGGGCCCTCCCTATTTCTTCTCTTTCTTCTTGTACATGCCGAGCATGCGCTGGGTGACGGCAAAGCCGCCGAAGATATTGACGGAAGCGAGCGCAATGGCGATGAGGCCAAGCCAGGTCGCGGTGCTCATTCCCTCGCCGCCGACAGCAATGATGGCGCCGACCACGATGACGCTGGAGATCGCGTTGGTGACGCTCATCAGCGGCGTGTGCAGGGCCGGCGTCACGCTCCAGACGACATAATAGCCGACGAAGACGGCAAGCACGAAGATCGACAATTGCTGGATGATCGGGCTCGGAGTTGCCTCCGCAAGCCCCGAGGCCATCATCGTGAGGCTCACAAACATGTGCGTTCCCTTCTCCCCGGATGTGTCCGTACCGCCGCCGGCAACAACTCTCAGGCCGCGCCCTTGAGCTGCGGATGCACAATGGTGCCGTCGCGGACGACCAGAGAGGCGGCGATGATCTCGTCCTCGAGATCCAGCCGCAGCGCTCCCGTCTCCTTGTCGACCAGCGGTGTCACGAAATTCAGCAGATTCTTGGCGAACAGCGCCGAGGCATCGGTGGCGATGCGCGAGGGCAGGTTGCGGTGGCCGACGATGGTCACACCATCGACCTCGATCACCTCGCCGGCGCGGGTCAGCTCGCAATTGCCACCCTGCTCCACGGCAAGATCGACAATGATGGCGCCAGGCTTCATGGAGCGCACCATGTCCGCCGTAATCAGGCGCGGTGCCGGCCGTCCCGGGATGAGCGCCGTGGTGATGGCGATGTCCTGCTTCTTCAGCGTCTCGGCAATCAGGGCCGCCTGCTTTTTCTTGTAGGCCTCGCTCATCTCCTTCGCGTAGCCGCCGGCGGTCTCCGCCTCCTTCGCCTCTTCGTCCTCGACCATCACGAACTTGCCGCCGAGGCTTTCCACCTGCTCCTTGGCCGCCAGCCGCACATCGGTCGCCGAGACGACGGCGCCCAGCCGGCGAGCGGTGGCGATCGCCTGCAAGCCGGCGACGCCGGCGCCCATGACCATGACGCGGGCCGGGGCGATCGTCCCGGCGGCGGTCATCATCATGGGAAAGGCACGGCTGAAATGGTACCCGGCCTCGATCACCGCGCGATAGCCGGCGAGATTGGCCTGGCTCGAGAGCACGTCCATCGCCTGCGCCCGGGTGATCCGCGGGATGAATTCGAGCGCGACCGCATCAAGGCCCGCCTGTGCATAGGAATCGAGCAGCGCGCCATTCTGATAGGGATTGAGCATGCCGAGAAGCAATGCCCCTTTCTTCACCGCGCCAAGACGCGCCGGATCGATCCCGCGCACGCTGAGGATGACATCGGCGTCGGCCAGTGCGGCGTCGGCTCCTTCCACGATCGTGGCGCCGGCCTCTGCAAAGGCCGCATCGGGAAAGGATGCGCCCTCCCCCGCCCCGGCCTCGATCACCACAGCAAAGCCGAGCGCGACATATTTCCTGACCGTTTCCGGACTTGCGGCGACGCGCCGTTCATCGGGCGTCGTTTCCTTGACGACGGCGAGCTTCATGCGATCTCCCCAAAACCGGTCGCTTCTCCCGGGCGACAGTCTGCGAGTCTCCTAGCGCGATTGTGCTGCGCGCTCAAAGAAATATTGCCGCCAGCAGGGCGAGCGCGACGATATGCCCGGCGGCGACAAAAAAGACGAGGCGTGTGAAGCGCCCGTACTGATGCTTCTTGTCGCTGAGAAAATGCTCGATGGTGGTTGCCATCTGACCCTCCCTTCCATGCGGTCATGAAGGGTGCCCCACCTCCCCGGCGACACGGCACCCCGACCTGTCGCCGCGAGTGTAGCAAAGCCGGGCGGCCGCACAAGGGCGGCGGTCCGAATTCCGGGCCCAATTGCGCGGTTGGGCGTCGCTGATCAATCGTGCTAGACTTTTACTTCGCTGTCCTCGGGAGGTTCACATGCAAGTACCGCCGCTGCCGACGTCGCCGGACGAGGGACACGGTCGCTGGCGGCCGGTCCTGTGGGGCCTGCTTGTGGCAATCGCCGTCCTGCCCCTTCTTGCCATGCAAGTCACGGACGAGGTCCGTTGGAGCCTGTCCGATTTCCTTCTGTTTGCGGCCATGCTCGGGGGTGCGGGAGCGTTCTTCGAGCTTGCCGCAAGGGTCTCACGGCGCACGCCATTCCGTCTCGCCGCCGGCATTGCCGTCGGCACCGCCTTTCTGCTGGTCTGGGCAAATGCCGCGGTGGGGCTTCTTGGTCCCGGGGGCGCGGCCTCCAATTTGCTCGCCTATGCCGTTCCCGTGGTGATGCTTGCCGGCACCGTGCTTGCGCGCTTCCGTGCGCGGGCCATGACCCGCGTCATGTGGTGGACAGCGGCGACGCAGGTGCTCGTTGGCCTGGCGGCCTTTCTTCCGGCAGCGCACGCGACAGATTCGCCCCTTGCCTGGAACATCGCAGGCATGACGGCGTCATTCGTCCTGCTCTGGCTCCTCGCCGGCGCCCTCTTCCTGCGCGCTGCGCGCTAGGCGGCCACCTCCCGAAGCGGACGGACCGAGCTCCGCGGCGGCGAGGGCTGCCCGTTGTCGGGCCGCGAGCGCGTCGGGGGAAAAATCCGCGATCAGCTCCTCGAACAACCGGTGCCAGTTCACCTTCGCGCCAAGGCGCAGAAAGATGCCGCCAAGTCCTAGCGCCGAGCGGTCCATGAGCACGAATTCGCGGGGCGGCGTCACCGGGCC
>RFKS01000232.1 GCA_003694205.1 Alphaproteobacteria bacterium
AATTTCGGCCGCTCGGGGTCGGCAACGTCGATGATCTGCAGGCAGTTCGTATAGAACCGCACCGGCGATTCCATATTGATGAAGCTGTTGTCGGGCGCGGCATCGAGATAGGCGTAGCGGCCGCCGTCATAGTAATTGCGGTGCGTGCCGCCGCCGGTCTGCACCGGGCGCGACGGGTCCCCCTGGTCGCACGACCATTCGGAGATGAGGCGGACATTCTCGGGATCGCTCGCGTCATAGAAACGCACGCCGCGCAGGCCCGCCGCATAGAGCGAATTGTAGACGAGCCGCGGATCATCATATTTGCCGTGCGGCGCCTCGGGCGTCGACGAGGTGGGGGGCGGGGATGCCCCCGTCATCAGGATCCATTTGCCGATCTTCCGGTTGTACGCGAGCTGCACCTGGCGGCCGAGGAAGGCATGGCGATTGATGAGCACCGGCTTGAGCGCATCGGTCACCTCCCACACCTCGCCATTGGTGAACAGGAAGCGCCTTTTGCCTTTCGCCATCATCTGCGACTTGCCGGCCGAGACCGTGGCGTCGAAATGCGCGTGCACGGCGCAGTTCCTGATGTAGGTCTCGGGATCGAGAAAGTTCAGACTTCCCTTGTGCGGGTGCGGATGGTTGTTGGCCCGCGCCGGCGCCCCGGCAAGCGGGCCGAGGGCGGAGGCGGCAAGCAGCGCGCCGCCGCCTTTCATGAGCGTGCGGCGGTCGGGATAATGTCCAGACATGGGCGAGGCTCCGGTCGAAAGCGCGGCGGAGAGGCTCCCTCTCCGCCGCGCGGGTTTCGGTTCAGAAGCGGACGCTCGCAGTGGCACCAAAGGTCCGCGGCTCGCCGAACGCCGTCGGGAGCTGGAAGGTATTCGGCTGCGGCGGGCCGATGTTCAGGATCTCCTTCTCCTGCGTCAGGTTGCGCACCCACATGGAGATCTCGTAGGCCTCGTTGGCCGAGGTCCAGCTCAGCCGTCCGCCGAGGAAGAAGGCGCTCGGCCTGAGGCGGATCTTGTTCGGATTGTCGCGGTCGATGATGTCGTCCCAGACATTGCTGCGGGCGCGGATGTCGCCCCTCAGCGTCAGCGTCGAGCCGTCCGAGAGATGGAAATCGTATGCGGCGATCGCGGTCGCGGTCCATTTCGGCGCGTTGTCGGGCCTGAGCCCGCTCACATCCTGCGGCCCCACCGAGGTGTCGAGCGTGACCACGGTGTTGGTGAGCTGCACGTCCTGGAGCGCCGCGCTGCCGCTCAGGCGGAAATCCGGGGTGACGAGTAGCGTGGTCTCGAATTCGACGCCGATCGAGCGCGCACCGCCGGCATTGCTCACCGCCTGGAAGAAACCGAGTCCCCCGACATCGATGAACTGCGAGAGCTGCAGGCCGTTGAGCTTCAACCGGAAGCCGGTCAGGCTCATCCGGATGCGGCGGTCGAACTCGCCACGCCAGCCGATCTCGTAATTGTTCGAATTTTCCTTGTCGAAGGGCTGCAGTGCCACCGTCGGGTTGGGCGGCTCGGGCTGGAAGCCGCCCGCCTTGTAGCCCTGCGAGAACAGGAAATAGAACATGTGTTCGTCGTTTACCCGATATTCGAGCGAGGTCCGCACCATGGCGTCCTTCCAGCTGTCGCCGACGAGGACCGGTGTGGTGAAGCCGACCGGATTATTGGCGTCGCCGCAGGTGAACTGGAAGGGCGGGTCGAAATTGCAACCCTGGAGCTGCGAGATCGGGCCGCCGAAGCCGAAGCCGCTGTGGGTGATCTCATAGTCTTTCTCGTCGCGATTCCAGCGCACGCCAACGGTCGCGGTGAGCTGTTCGGTGAGGTCGTAGCTGAGCTCGCCGAAGAGCCCGATGCTATCGGTCTCGTTGCGCGAGATCTTGGTGTCGAAGGTGGGCACGCGAGGTCCACCAAGCGTGCGCGAGCCGTCCGGCTTGTTGGCGAAGAATTCGTTCTGGTCGAAGCGGTCGTGCTGGTCGGTGAGGTAGAAGACACCGACGAGCCAGCGCAAGGGACTGGCGGTGCCGTGATTGTCGATGCGCACCTCCTCGGTGAAGATTTCGGCATCCTGGTCGCCATTCTGGAACAGGATGTTGACCGGCGTGCCGTGCGCCTCCTGACGCTGCTGTGCGTTGCCGTCCATATAGCCGGTCACCGAGGTGAGCGTGTAGCCGTCGGCGAACTCCCAGGTGATCTCACCGGTGAGATTGACGATCTCGCGGTCGATGAAGAACTTGCCCGGCGAGATCTCGGTCTTCCAGACATTGCAGGGATCGAAGAAGGTGATCGGCCAGGGCGGCATCGAGGGCGGGATGCCGAGCTGGCCGCGCAAGGGATCGCCACCGGCGACGATCTGCGGCAGCGAGCAGTCGCGCGAGCGGCGCACCGGCGTCTCGTCATTGTCCTTGTTGTAGTCGGCCTTGAAATAGAGGCTGAAGCGGTCGCTCGGCGTGAACAGGAAAGAGCCGCGGACCGAGAAATTCTCCTGCCCGTCGAGGCCCTTGCCCGTCGAGACCGACTTCGTGTGGCCGTCCGTGTGACGGAAATTGTAGGCGATCCGCGTCTGCAGCACGTCGCTTAAGGGCAGGTTGAGATAACCCGTCGTCTCGAAGAGCCCGTCATTGCCGGCGCCGCCCTGGATCTCGGCCGCGAGATCGGGCGTGGGACGCTTCGTGATCAGATGTACGAGGCCGGCGGCGGCGTTACGCCCGAAGGCCGTGCCCTGCGGCCCGCGCAGGACCTCCACGCGCTCCATGTCGTACATCGCCGGATTCTTCATGAAGTCCTTGGATACCGGCACATTGTCGATGACGGTGACCACCGAGGCTTCGAGCGAGGTCCCCTCGGCATTCGCATTGATGCCGCGGATATTGTATTCCGGCTGCAGCTTGTTGAAGCGGATGAAGGTGGCGCCCGGCGTCTGCTGGATGACGTCGTCGACGGTGATGATCCGCTGCTCTTCGAGGAAATCATTGCTCATGACGCTGACCGCCACCGGCGCATCCTGCACGCGCTCGGCATAGCGCCGGGCGGTCACCGTGATCTCCTCGAGCACCATCTGGCTCCCGTCGCCGGCCGCGCTGCCCTGCGTCTGTGCCGTCGCCCCGGGTGTCTGGAGCCCGAGCAGGAGCGCCGCCGCGGATGCCGAGCCGACGAGATGGCGCGCGAGGGCCCGGCGCGAGCGGGTCGATGTCTTCATTGTCTGGGTCACCGTCATGTCCTCCCGAAAAGGTCCTCCCCCGGCACCCTGCTGGCGCCGATCCGGTTTGGCGGCCCCGTGCGGGTGGGGTCGGACCGGTCCGCCCAGGGCCGCCACGCTTGCCCTCTTCCCTGTTGAACCTTCATGAGGGCAGAGGGCAAACGTTTGCCTCACGATATTGTAAGAAACGGGTGATGGCAAGAGACTTCTGTTTCCAGGGCCGACAAGGTGGGCGCTTCCCGCTTTGCCGCAAATGCCCTGCCGAGGGGTCATGGGGCCACCGCCGCATTGGGAGTTGCACGGTGAAAATCAATCGGTATATAGAGGCGGCGCGGTCGGGCCGTCCGGCGCGGTCCGCGCACCCTTGAAGACGGGCGCGTAGCTCAGCGGGAGAGCACTACGTTGACATCGTAGGGGTCGCTGGTTCAATCCCAGCCGCGCCCACCATCTCTCCGTCTCGGACACTCTCAGACCGGCCGGCGACCCGAGAGGAGATCGGGCCGGTGCTCCGTCTTGCCCGGATGGCGCAGGGACGCCATGCTGCGGCGGTTCTTTTTTCCGGAAAGGAGACCCCCATGCCCAGGATCGACCGCGAGGCCGTACAGGTGGTGAGCGGCTGCCGCTATCCCGCGCCCCA
>RFKS01000233.1 GCA_003694205.1 Alphaproteobacteria bacterium
GCCCAATCCACCGCGGCAGCGCAAGGCCGAGCTTGATTTCGGCGCCCTTTTGTCCCATCTCGAAGATGGGTCAGACGATCGGGCGGCCGCTCCGCCGCAGGGCGGAGAGGAAAGTCCGGGCTCCACGGAGGCACGGTGCCGGGTAACGCCCGGCGAGGGTGACCTCAGGGAAAGTGCCACAGAAAGCAGACCGCCCGCATCCGGTGCCGCAAGGCACCCGTTCGCGGGTAAGGGTGAAAGGGTGCGGCAAGAGCGCACCGCCGGCGCGGCAACGCGACGGGCACGGCAAACCCCACCGGGAGCAAGATCGAATAGGGACGGCACAGGACCCGCCTCCGGGTCGTCGTCCGGGTTGATCGCACGAGGCCGTCGGCAACGGCGGTCCCAGATGAATGGTCGCCATCCGCCGGTGCGGCCCATCCGGACCGGCGGATACAGAACCCGGCTTACAGGTCGTCTGACCCCCTTTTCCCGACAACCCGGCACAGGCGGATGCGGTGCGATCCGGATTCCATTTGCCGCGGATTCGCGGCCGTTAACCCATTGCAGACCATTTTGTGTCATGATATCCCATACTGTCCCATCACGGCGGGACTCGACGTGTAGCATTCTGGGGGGCTTGCCGGCTCCCCGCCAGGGAAGGATCGGCACGGGGGCATGCGCTTCACCGCCAATTACACCAACAAGGTCGACAAGAAAGGCCGGGTGTCCGTGCCGTCGCGTTTTCGTGCCCTGCTCGCCGCCAGCGAGTTCAATGGCGTTGCCGTCTACGAGTCGTTCAAACTGCCCTGCCTCGAGGCGAGCAGCCGCGAGTTCATCGACGGACTGTCCGAGCAGCTCAACGAGGAATTCGGTGCCTTCGACGACGAGAAGGAGGCGCTTGCCGCAGCCCTGCTTGGCGGCACCTTCGACCTTCCCTTCGATGCTGAAGGCCGCATCCTCCTGCCGCAGCCGCTGCTGCGCTTCGCGGGCATCACGGATACGGCGGTCTTCGTCGGCGTCGGCGAGAAGTTCCTGATCTGGGAGCCGCAGGCCTGGGAGGTCTATCGCGAGGAGCAGCGCGCGCTGGCGCGGGCGGCGGCGCTCAAGCTCGGCGCCCTGCGGCGCCGGCCGGAGCTGTCCCGGGGAGCCGAGACATGATGACGATGGCGCACGTCCCGGTGCTGTGCGCGGCGGTGCGCGACGCCCTTGC
Organism: Alphaproteobacteria bacterium; assembly: GCA_003694205.1. Taxonomy (GTDB): domain Bacteria; phylum Pseudomonadota; class Alphaproteobacteria; order Sphingomonadales; family Rhodothalassiaceae; genus J134. The sequence goes on from RFKS01000233.1 coordinate 1,193, forward strand.
GCCGGCTGACGGCGAACGATTCGTCGACGGCACGTTTGGCGGCGGCGGCTACACGCGGATGCTGCTCGCGGCGGCAAGAACGGAGGTGTTCGCGATCGACCGCGATCCCGATGCGATCGCCCGCGGACGCGCCCTCGCCACCGATTATCCCGGTCGCCTGACGCTGATCGAGGGACGCTTTTCCGAGATGGACCGGCTGCTCGCCGCCTATGGCGTCACGGCCGTCGACGGCATCGTCCTCGATGTCGGCGTTTCCTCGCAGCAGCTCGATGATCCCGAACGCGGCTTTTCCTTCCAAGCCGACGGCCCGCTCGACATGCGCATGGAGCGACGTGGCGAGAGCGCCGCCGATATCGTCAATCGCGCTGACGAATCGGCGCTCGCCGATATTCTCCGCCGCTATGGCGAGGAGCGTCAGGCGCGGCGTATCGCCCGGGCGATCGTCGCTGCACGCCGCGCCGGACCGATCGAGCGCACAAGTCAGCTTGCCGACATCGTGGCGCGCACGCTGGGCCGGCCGAGACCTGGTGGGCGCACGCGCACGCACCCGGCGACGCGCACGTTCCAGGCCCTGCGCATCCTGGTCAATGACGAGCTCGGCGAGCTCGAGCGGGCCTTGCGCGCGGCCGAACGCCTGCTCCGGCCCGGTGGCCGGCTGGCCGTGGTGTGCTTCCATTCGCTCGAGGATCGCATCGTGAAGTCGTTTCTCGCCGAGCGTGCGGGCCGCCTCCCCGCCCCTTCGCGGCACCTTCCGGCCCCCGCCGCGCCGCCGCGGGCACCGAGCTTCAGCCTGCCGCGCAAGGGTGCGATCCGGCCGGATGAGCGCGAGATCGCCACCAATCCGCGCGCCCGCTCGGCACGCCTGCGCGTCGCCATCCGCACTTCCGCACCGGCCTGGGAGGAGATGTGATGCGTGCATCGACGATCATCTTCGGCATCATCACGGTCATTGCCGGCGCCGTCGGGCTCTACGTCCTCAAACACGAGGTGGAAACCCGCCGCGCGGCGATCGACGCCCTCGAGCGGCAGATCGCCGAGGACAGCGAGGCCCTGCGTGTGCTGCGCGCCGAATGGGCCTATCTCGACAGTCCGCAGCAGATCGAGGATCGGGCATTGCGCCATCTCAGGCTGCGCCCGCCAACGCCTGACCAGTTCATCGCGACCGCAGGGATGGTGCCGCTTCGCAATGGCGAGACGCCGCTCGTCGCCACCGCGCGCAGCGACCTGCTGCTGCGCCCGAGGCCGCGACTGCGGCCACAGCCGCCGCCGCGACGCGGAGATGGATACGCCAAGGCCGCCGCCACTGTCACGGTCTTCTCGGCAAGAATGGAGCGGGCAATCGAGCGTCTGGGAGGTGCCCCGTGAGACGCGCCGGCAGGCAGCTCGAAGGGCATGGCGCGCGCGCCATCGAACGGCTGCGCGAACGCCTTGCGATCGTCACCGTCCTGTTTGCCGGCGCATTTCTCCTCCTTGCCGGACGCACGCTGGAACTGGGCATAGCAGGTGGTGACGTGGAGACGACCGAGGCCCGGGCCGGGTTGCCGGAGCATCTGGCGTCGCGCGCTGATATCGTTGATCGCAATGGCATCGTTCTCGCCACCAATCTCGAACTGGCGGCACTGTATGCCCGGCCTCGGCTCATCGACGATCCGGAGGCACTGGCCCGCCGGCTGGCGCGTATCCTGCCCGATCTGTCCCAGGCCAAGGTCGCCGCAGCCCTCGCCAGCCGTCGCTCATTCGTCTATATCAAGCGCCGCCTGACCCCGCGCCAGATGTGGGCGGTCAATGCCCTCGGCGAAGTCGGCCTCGGTTTCGAGAAGACGGAGGAACGGGTCTATCCCCAGGGCCGGCTCGCGGCCCATGTGGTGGGATATAGCGACATCGACGGGCACGGAATCGCCGGCATCGAGAAATCCTTCGACGGCCGGCTCGGCGATCCGGCGCTTGCCGACCGCCCGCTGCGGCTCGCTCTCGACCTCCGGGTGCAACACGCCGTCGTTGACGAGGTCTCGCGGGCCATCGGCCGCTTTCGCGCGCGCGCCGGCGGCGGACTCGTGCTCGACGTGCGCACGGGCGAGGTCCTGGCCCTGGCGTCGCTCCCCGATTTCGACCCTCACAATCGCCCCGACGCCAACGACCCCGCGCTATTCAACCGCATGACCAAGGGCGCCTACGAACTTGGCTCGGTGTTCAAGACCTTCACCATCGCCATGGCGCTCGAGACGGGTACGGTGACACTGGCCGACGGCTATGACGCAAGCGAGCCGATCCGGGTGGGGCGCTTTCTCATCCGCGACGACCATCCCCAGGGGCGTTATCTGACGATTCCCGAGATCTTCGTCCATTCCTCGAATATCGGCGCCGCCAAGCTGGCGCTTGATATCGGAACCGACACCGAGCGGCGCTTTCTTGACCGTCTCGGGCTGCTGCGCCCGGCAAGCATAGAACTGCCCGAGGTAGGACGGCCGCTCCTCCCCGACCATTGGCGCGAGCTTGCGACCATGACTATCGCCTACGGTCATGGCCTCGCCGTCTCGCCGTTGCAGGCGGCAACCGCCTTTGCCGCAATTGTGAACGACGGAAACCTCACTCCCGCCACCTTGATCGCCAAGGATCCGGGCGAAGAGGTGAGCCGCGTGCCGATCATATCCCCAGCCACCAGCGCCCGCATGCGCGAATTGCTGCGCCTCGCCGTCACCGAAGGGACCGGGCGTCAGGCCGACGTCCCGGGCTATCGCGTCGGCGGCAAGACGGGCACCGCCGAAAAGCCGCGCCGGGGTGGCTATGCGAAGTCGGCGCTCTTGTCCTCCTTCGTCGGCGTCTTCCCGATCGACGATCCGCGCTATCTCGTGTTCGTGATGCTCGACGAGCCGCAGGGCACCGAGGCGACCTTTTACTATGCGAGCGCCGGCTGGACCGCAGCCCCGACGGTGGCGCAGATCATCCTGCGAACCGCACCGCTGCTCGGTGTGCAGCCGGCGCCCGAGGATCGTGGCCTCTACCATCAGGCGGCGCTTCTGATCCGCGACCGCGGGGAGGTGCCATGAGCGGCAGCCGCACAAAGCAAAAGGTCGTCCGTCTCGATGCCCTGCTCGGCGTCTCTGGCGACGCCAAGACCGTGATTGCCGGGCTTAGCGCCGACAGCCGGACGGTCGCGCCAGGCTATCTGTTCGCCGCCCTTCCCGGCACCAAGGCGGACGGCCGCCGCTATATTCCCGACGCGCTCGAGCGTGGCGCGGTCGCCATTCTCGCGCCGCGTGGCGCCGGCTTTGAGGCGCCCGCCACGGTCATCGAGGACATGGTACCGCGTCGCCGCTTCGCGGAAATGGCGGCCCGTTTCTACGGCCGCCAACCGGCGGTGATGGCGGCGGTCACCGGCACCAATGGCAAGACCTCGGTGGCGAGTTTCGTGCGCCAGCTCTGGACGCTCTCGGGCATGGCCGCGGCAAGCCTCGGCACGCTCGGTATCGAGAGCCCGGTCCTGAAGCGGAAGGGAGGGCTGACGAGCCCCGACCCGGTGACCCTGCACGCGGCGCTGGCGACCCTCGCAGCACGTGGTGTCGGGCATGGGGTTTGCGAGGCGTCGAGCCACGGTCTTGCGCAATATCGCCTCGACGGGGTGCGCTTCCGGGCCGCCGCCTTTACCAATCTCACGCGCGACCATCTCGATTATCATCGCAGCTTCGAAGCCTATTTCCACGCCAAGGCGCGCCTGTTTTCCGAGCTGCTCGAAGCTGACGCGGCGGCGGTCATCAACATCGACGGCGATCACGGGCGGCGCATGGCGGCCCTCGCCGCAGGCTATGGCCGCAAACTGATCAGCGTCGGGACCTCCGCCGATGCCGGGCTGAGGCTCGAGAGTGCCGAGGCACGCGGCGACGGCCAACGGCTCGAAATTTCCTATGGCGAGCAGTCGCATGTCGTGGACTTCCCCCTCTTCGGCGCCTTCCAGGCAATCAATGCCCTGCTCGCCGCGGGCGTCGTCATCGCCTGTGGCGGCGACCCCGAGGCCACATTCCGGCACCTGGCGCGCCTTGAGGCGGTACCGGGCCGGCTGGAGCGCGTCGGCGAGGGGCCGCGCGGCGGCGCCATCTTCATCGACTATGCCCATACGCCCGACGGGCTGCGGACGGTCCTCGAGGCCCTGCGTCCGCACACGGCGGGCCGGCTCCTCGTCGTCTTTGGCTGTGGTGGCGACCGCGACCGCGGCAAGCGCCCCGAGATGGGCAGCATCGCCGCCGCCCATGCTGACCGCGTCATCATCTGCGATGACAACCCGCGCAGCGAGGACCCGGCCGCCATCCGGCGCGACATTCTCGCCGCCGCCCCCGACGCCAGCGAGATCGGAGACCGGCGCGCCGCGATTCTTGAAGCGATCGCCGATCTCGGCCCCGGCGACACGCTGGTGATCGCCGGCAAGGGGCACGAGGAAGGTCAGATCGTCGGCGACACGGTGATTCCGTTCTCCGACCTTGCCGTGGTCCACGAGGCGATCGAAGGAGATGGGCCATGATCGTCACCGAGCCGCTGTGGAGCGCCGGCGAGATCGCACACGCGCTCGGGGGCCGCACGAGCGGCCGCTGGCTTGCCGATGGCGTCGCCGTTGACAGCCGGGAGGTTATCCCCGGAGACCTCTTCGTCGCCCTTCCCGGCACACAGGTAGACGGCCATGCTTTCGTCGCCGAGGCGCTCGAGGCTGGCGCCGCGGGCGCCCTTGTCAGCGCGCGCGATCTCGCCGGCATCGCGACGGATGACCCGCGGCTTATCCGCGTCGACGATACGGCCAAGGCCTTGCACGCCCTCGCCGCGGCCGCGCGGCAGCGCATGTCGGGCCGCGTCGCTGCGGTCACCGGCAGTGCCGGCAAGACCAGCGTCAAGGAAGCCCTGCGCCGCGCGCTGGGCCGCGATGCGCTCGCCCATGCGAGCGCGCGGAGCTACAACAATCATGTTGGCGTCCCGCTGTCGCTCGCGCGCATGCCGCGCGCCACACGCTATGCC
>RFKS01000234.1 GCA_003694205.1 Alphaproteobacteria bacterium
CCGAAGAGGCGGCCCGCCTCGAGAAAGAGCAGGCGGAAGCCGAAGCGGCGCGCAAGCGCGCCGATGCGCTGGAGGGGCTTGTGCGCGAATTCGAAACCCGCATCGGCGGCGTCATGACCAAGCTCGGTGGAGCAGCGAAGGAGCTGGCGGCGACGGCCGACACGCTCCTGCGCACGGCCGAGGATTCCGCGGGCCGCTCCGAGGTGGTCGCGGAAGCCGGAGCCACCGCCTCGAAGAATGTCGCTACGGTGGCCAGCGCCGCCGAGGAGTTGACCGCCTCGATCGCCGAGATCGGGCGTCAGGTCGACAATGCAAATTCCGTGACCAGGACCGCGGTCGAGGAAGTGCGGCACAGCAGCGACAAGGTCCGCTCCTTGTCCGCCTCCGCGGACCGTATGAGCGAGATTGTCGACCTCATCACCGACATCGCCGAACAGACCAATCTGCTTGCCCTCAACGCCACCATCGAGGCGGCGCGTGCCGGCGAATCGGGCAAGGGCTTCGCGGTCGTGGCGAGCGAGGTCAAGTCACTGGCCAACCAGACCCACAAGGCGATCGACGAGATCGGCGGTCTCATCGCCAACATCCAGAAGGCAAGCGGCGAGGCGCTTCGCACCATGGGTCATATGGACGAGGTGATCGCGCGCGTCAGCGAAACGACAGCGACCATCGCTGCCGCGGTAGAGCAGCAGGACGGTGCGACCAAGGAGATCGCCCACAATGTGCAGGGTGCCGCAGCCGGAACGCGCCGGGTCTCCGACGAGATCAGCACGGTGGCCGGCGCGGCGGCGGAAACCGGAAACGTCGCGCAGCAGATGAAGGCCGCGGCCGACGGCCTGACCCGGCTCGCACGCGACCTCGAGGCACAGGTGGACGGCTTCATCCGCGGCGTGCGGACCGCCTGAATGCAGCCCCTTCCCTGCCTGCGGAGCATGACGATGATGCGCATCCTGCCCGCCGCCTGCGTCGCCCTCGCCCTTGCCACAGGCGCCGCCGGTGCCGGGGAGACGCGGACCGGCTGCCCCTCCGCGGCGGCTGTTGCCGCCGCCTACAAGGGCACCTTCTTCGACAATGACTTCTCCTATCTGGAGGGCTCCTGCGAGGCGGTGAAGGACGGCAAGGAGGCGGAAGCGGACGGGCGCGATGCCGTTCGCCGTGCAACCGATCGCCTGAAGGAAATCGCGCTCGCCGATCGTGTTCGGCTGGCGCTCGGCGGCGAATTGCGCCTGCGCTATCACAATGAGGACGGGATCGGGCGCACCCGCCTCGACGGCCTCGACGACCAGTTCCTGCTCAGCCGCGTCCGTGCCTATGCCGACCTTCATCTCGGCAGCCATGTGCGCGGCTATGTCGAGCTGATCGATGCGCGCAGGTCAGGCGGCCGCCAGCCGCCGCGCGGCATCGAGGTGGTGCGCGGCGACATTCTCAACGGATTCGTCGAGCTCGGCACCGCCCTCGCTGGCGGCCGTGCCTATCTGCGCGCCGGTCGCCAGGAGCTGCTGTTCGGCGCACAAAGGCTCGTCTCCCCGCTCAACTGGGGAAACACGCGACGCAATTTCGACGGTGTGCGCATCGGCTACCGGCGCGGCGCCTTCGCCATCGACGGCTGGTTCACCAATCCGCGCACGGTGACGGGCCGCGACCGAGACCGCAACAGCCGCAGCGATTTCTCCGGCGTCTATCTTTCCTGGACCGGCGTTCCCGGCCAGACGCTCGAGATCTACGCCCTCAATCTCGACAGCGACCCGCGGGGCGGCGGTGGCGACAGCAATTTCTGGACCTTCGGCATCCACGGCAAGGGGCAACTCGGTGCGCTCCTCTGGGAAAGCGAGAACATGGTCCAGACCGGAACCATCGCCGGGCAGAATTTCCGCGCCACGTCGCTCACCTTCGGGCTCGGCCGCGCGCTTGGCGACCTCCTTCCGCTGGCACCGACCCTGTGGCTCTACTACGACCGCGCCAGCGGCGACGGCGACCCGGACGACGGCCGCGACCGCACCTTCCGTCAGCTCTTCCCGCTGGCGCATGCCTATTTCGGGGCCATGGATCTGGTGGCGCGACAGAATATCGAATCCCTTTCGGCCCGCCTTTCGCTCAGGCCGCATCCTATGCTCACGACACTCGCTGTCTTCCACGACTTCGCCCTCGTGCGCCCTACCGACGCGCTTTACAATGCGGGCGGTGCGCCGATCCGTCGCGACGCAAGCGGACTTTCGGGCAAGGATATCGGACGCGAGCTCGACCTCATCCTGCGACTTGGTGCGCGCTCCTGGACGACCATCGAGTTCGGCTTCGCGCGCTTCTGGGCCGGTGGCTTCGTCCGCGCCACGAACGGCCCGGGCATCAGCGGCAATGCGGATTTCCTCTACCTGCAGTCGGTCTTCCGCTTCTGACCACCCCGCGGGTCCCGCGATAGCGCGCGCTGCCACCGTCGCGGCGGGATTGCCCGCGTCCTCATTTTGTGCCCAGATGCGGCCCGGGAATTCGACCGGCAGCGAACGAGGGGACCGTGGCACGCCATCCCGACGACTGCAGCAATCTGGTTCAGATGTTTCTCGAGCGCGTCGAGCGCCACCCGGAAAGGCCCTTCCTGTGGGCGCGGCGCGAGGGGGCCTTCCACGCCCTGAGCTGGCAGGAGACCGCGGACCGGGTGGCGCGGCTCGCGCACGCGCTCACGGCACTCGGCGTCGAACCGGGCGACCGCGTGGTGCTGGTCTCGGAGAACCGGCCGGAATGGCTGATTGCCGATTTCGCGATCATGGCCGCGGGCGCGATCACCGTGCCCGCCTATGTCACGAACACCTCCCGTGACCATCTCCACATCCTCGAGAACAGCGGCGCCAGGGCGGCGATCATCTCGACGGCACGGCTCGCCCGCGCCTTCCTGCCCGCAGCGCACCAGTCGGATGCGCTCGGGCAGGTGATCGCGATCGAGGAACCGCGGCTCAGGCAGAGCATCAATGCGGAGATCCATCTTTGGGAGCCGAGCCTCGCCGCCCAGTCGGGATCACTCGATCTCCTGCGTGACCGGGCGGCGGCACTCGGCCGGCGCGACGTCGCCTGCATCATCTACACCTCGGGAACCGGTGGCGCGCCCAAGGGCGTGATGATCAGCCATGGTGCCATTCTCGCGAACTGTGCCGGCGGCATGGACGTGCTCGAGGAAATCGGGCTCGCGGGACACCGCTTTCTCTCCTTCCTGCCCCTCAGTCACGCCTATGAGCACAGTGCCGGACAGATGCTGCCGGTCGCGATCGGCGCCGAGATCGCCTATGCCGAGGGGATCGACAAGCTGGCTCCGAACATGCGCGAGATGCGGCCCACCGTGATGGTCGTCGTGCCGCGCCTGTTCGAGATGCTGCGCGCGCGCGTGCTGCGGCAGGTGGAAAAGGACGGCGGGCTTCGCAAGAAACTCTTCGACCGCGCCGTCGCGCTCGGCACGCGGCGCGCCCTCGGTGGCCCCAGGCTCTCTCCGCGCGAGCGCCTCGAGGACCGCCTGCTCGACCTCTTGGTGCGCGCCAGGGTGCGCAAGGGCTTTGGTGGCCGTGTCCGGGCGATGGTTTCCGGTGGTGCGCCGCTCAACCCCGATGTCGGGGCGTTTTTCATGGCCCTCGGCCTGCCGCTGCTGCAGGGCTATGGCCAGACCGAGGCAGCGCCGATCATCTCGGTCAACCGCCTGACGGGCGCCAAGGTGCACACCGTGGGCCCGCCGCTCAAGGGGGTCGAGGTGCGGATCGCCGAGGACGGCGAGATCCTGGTCCGCGGCGAGCTGGTGATGAATGGATACTGGCAGGACCCCCAGGCGACGGCCCGCGCCATTCAGGACGGCTGGCTGCATACCGGCGACATCGGCCATATCGACGCGGACGGGCATCTCGTCATCACCGATCGCAAGAAGGACATCATCGTTTCCGACAAGGGCGAGAATGTCTCGCCGCAGCGTATCGAGGGCATGCTCGCGCTTGAGCCCGAGATCGGCCAGGTGATGGTCTATGGCGACCGCAAGCCGCATCTGGTGGCGCTCGTCGTGCCCGATGCCGACTGGCTTGCGGGCTGGGCGCGCGCTGCCGGCAAGGAATGCGATCTCGGCAGCCTCGCCGGCGATCCCGATCTCAAGGCTGCGCTCGACGTCGCCGTGGCCCGGGTCAACAAGCGCCTCGCGCCGGTCGAGCGGGTGCGCCGCTTCGCCATCGCAAGAGAGCCATTCAGCATCGAGAACGAGCAGATGACACCGACCCTCAAGGTGCGCCGGCACGTCATCACCGCGGCCTATCGCGATGTCCTCGAGGGGCTCTATGGCACACGCTCGGGCCAGGCGCCGGCAGGCGAGACCAAGCCCTGACACCTTCGTTGTGCTTGCCGGCGCCGCGCAGTCTTGCCACAATCAACCGCGGGAGGATTCATCTGGGGAAAGGACCAACTGCGATGAAACGGGTTTTCTGCGCGGCGCTTCTCGGCGCCGTCACCTTCATTCCGGCGGCATCGGCACAGCGGGATCTCTCGCAGGTCGAGATCCGCACGGAGCATGCCGGCGGACAGGTCTATGCACTGTTCGGCGCCGGCGGCAATATCGGGGTGCTCAAGACCGACGACGGCGTGATCCTGATCGACGATCAGTTCGCCCCCCTGAGCGACAAGATCAAGGCAGCCGTCAAGGCCATCTCGGACAAGCCGATCCGCTTCCTGCTCAACACCCACTGGCATGGCGATCACACCGGCGGCAACGAGAATTTCGGCGGCATGGGCGTTGTCATCGTCGCCCATGACAATGTCTACAGGCGCCTCTCGACCCCGCAGACATTCGCCAATGCCGATCGTAATACGAAGGCCCGTCCGAAGGCCGCACTGCCGGTGATCACCTACAATGACGAGCTTTCCTTTCATGTCGGCGAGACCACCCATGTGGTGCATGTGCCGCATGCCCACACCGACGGCGATTCAGTGGTCTTCTTCACCGAGAGCAATGTCGTGCACATGGGCGACCTGCTCTTCGTCGACCGCTATCCCTTCATCGACCTCGATTCGGGCGGCAATCTCAATGGCGTCATTGCCGGCGTGAAGGCGACGCTCGAGATCACCGGCCCGGACACCGTCTTCATTGGTGGCCACGGCCCGCTTGCACACCGCGACCGGGTGGAAGCCTATCTCCGGGTGCTCGAGACGGCCCGTGACCGGGTTCAGGCCCTGATCGATGCCGGCAAGTCGAAGGAAGAGGTGATCGCCGCAAGGCCGATGGCCGAGTATGACGAGACCTGGGGATCGGGATTCATCAAGCCGGACGCCTTTCTCGCTGCTGTCTATCAGAGCCTGACCAGCGGCGCGGAGTGATTCGCGGCCCAGCGGCGCGTCGCGCGACCGGTCTTTCGGCCCTGCGGCGCATGGCTTCGGGGCCGATGTCGGGTCCTTCCGGCGCAACATGATGAAGACCGCGGCTTTCCCGCAAGCGGCGATCGCGATATGCAGGGGTCGTCGGCCGCGCCATGTCCGTACGGATGGTCATGGTGGACGGGAGACGGGGTGAGCGGCACCGCGTCGCAGGATCCGGGGCATCGTTCATGGACAGGCGTGCAGCGTTTCGCACCTTTGAATTCGGCGTCGACGACGAGGCGGAGATCGAACGCGATCGCCGCGCCTTCCGCGATGCACTCGGTCGCTATCCGACCGGCGTCGCCGTCGCCACCACCCGCGATGCCGCCGGCCGGCCGCACGGCATCACCATCAACAGCTTCGCCTCGGTCAGCCTCGATCCGCCGCTCATCCTGTGGAGCATCGCGCGGCGGGCGACGACGGCGGACGCCTTCCTCTCCGCACCATATTTCGCGATCAGCATCCTCGCCGAGCATCAGGAGGCGCTGGCGCGCACCTTCTCCTGGTCCGCGGCCGACCGTTTCACCGGTGTCGATACCGTGCCGGGGCTCGGCGAGGTGCCGCTCCTCGAGGCCGCGCTGGCGGTGTTCGAATGCGAAAGGGAGGCGGTGCACCCGGGCGGGGACCACGCCATCCTCGTCGGCCGCGTCGCGCGTTTCCGCATGCGGCCAGGCCGGCCATTGCTCTTTCACGCCGGTCTGTTCCGCGGCCTCGAATAGAGCCCGCCCTCGGGCAGGCTGGTCTCAAGCGGAGACGCGGGCGATCCCCTCTCGCCGTCGCGTCGGCACCTCAGCGTGGCGCCATGCGGATGGCCCCATCGAGGCGGATGGTCTCCCCGTTCAGCATCGGATTCTCGACGATATGCTGCGCCAGTGCCGCATATTCCGACGGGTCGCCGAGACGGTGCGGATGCGGCACCGAGCGGGCGAGACTCGCGCGCACCTCCTCGGGCAGTCCCATGAGGAGCGGCGTCGCGAACAGACCCGGCGCGATGGTCATGACGCGGATCTGCTTGTCGGCAAGATCGCGGGCGATAGGCAGCGTCATGCCCACGATGCCGCCCTTTGAGGCCGAATAGGCGGCCTGGCCGATCTGGCCATCGAACGCCGCCACCGAGGCGGTGTTGATGATCACCCCGCGCTCCTCGCCGAGGGCGTCGGCGGCGACGAGACGCGCAGCGAAGAGACGGATGCAGTTGAAGCTGCCGACAAGATTGATCGCGATCACCTTCTTGAATAGGTCCAAGGGGTGCGGCTCGCCCCGGCTGACGGTCTTCGCCGCCGGCCCGATTCCGGCACAATTGACGAGCACCCGGGCGACGCCATGCGCGGCCGCGGCGGTATCGATGGCAGACGCCACCGCCGCCTCGTCGGTCACGTCGGCGGCAAGGAACAGACCCTTGATCTCGTCGGCGAGCGCCGGCCCCTTGTCTCCGTCGCGATCGAGAATCGCGACTTTCATGCCGGCGGCGGCAAAGCGGCGCGCCGTCGCCGCACCAAGTCCCGAGGCACCTCCGGTGACGATCGCGGCGAGGCCCTGTGTCTGCATGATTCACCTTTCGAGATTGGCGGCATGATGTGCGCCTTTCCTGCCACGCGCCGGGCCCGGCATCAAGCATCCGGTGGCGCGGCGGCAAGCGGCGTGCGCCTGAGCCGGGCCTCGCGGCGGGCGATATAGAGGGTCGAGGCGGCGATCAGCGCGGCACCGATCGCGGTCGCAAGATGCGGCACCTCGTCGAAGAACAGATAGCCGGCAAGCGCGGCGGTAAGAATCCGCACATACTCGAAGGGCGCGACGAAGCTCGCCTCCGCGGCGCGATAGGCGCGGATAAAGGAGGTCTGGGCCGCGAGCCCGACAAGGGCGAGCATCACGAGGAACGCCCACTGCGCACCGTCCGGCGACACCCAGAAGAGGGCGCTCGGCACCGCGGTCACGAGTGCGACGCCGAGATTGGTGTAAAGGATGATCGTGTTCGGATGGTCGCTCTCGGCCAGCTTTTTCACCTGGATGACACCCACCGCCATGACCGCCGCAACGGCGAGCGCGGCAAGCGCGGCCAGCGGCGGCGCCCCGATCGGCCCGAGAGCAGCGGGATTGACCATGATGAGGACGCCGAGGAAGCCGATCAGCGTCGCCAGTGCGCGGCGCAACCGGACGACCTCGCCGAGAAAAAGCACGGCGAGCAAGGTGATGAACAGCGGCTTGGAGAAGGAGATTGCTGTCACATAGGCCAAGGGCAGGACGGTGAGGACCCAGAAACCGAGTACATTGACGATGGCCAGCGTCGCCGTCCGTCCGGCAAGCAGCCAGGGCCGGCGCGGCCGGAACACGCAACGTGGCTGGTGCAACATGAAGGCGAGGATCGCGGCAACCAGAATCACCGCGCGGACGGCGACGATCTCGTGCGCCGGCAGGCTCTGCCCGAGATACTTGACGAGCGCGCCCATGATGGTGACGAGCACGGCCGTCGCCAGCATC
>RFKS01000235.1 GCA_003694205.1 Alphaproteobacteria bacterium
CCGGTGAGGCAGCGGCAGATGAGGCCGCGGAGGACTGAGCCTTGTCTGCGGACCGCTGGATCCGCGTCGCTGCGATCTCCGGCGCGCAGGGGCTCAAGGGAGCGGTGCGCGTGATGCCGTTCACCGAAGAGCCGGAAACGCTCGAGCGCTTCTCCGCGCTTTACCTCGGCGAAGACGGCCCGCCCGTCACCTTGCGCCTCGAGCGTCCACTCAGGCGCGGTTGGGCGGCGCGGCTCTCGGGCGTCGAGACGCGCGAGGCGGCGGAGGCACTCAAGGGGCTGGAGCTCTTCGTTCCGCGCAGTGCGCTCGATCCCGGCCTGCCCGAGGATAGTTATTATTGCGTGGATCTCGTCGGCCTTGTCGTCCGCGATCGATCGGGCCAGATCCTCGGTCGCATCAGGGATGTACCCGATTATGGCGCCGGCTCGCTGCTCGAGATTTCGCTCGACGAACCGATCACCGGCTTCGGGCGCACGGTGCTGCTTCCCTTCGACCGGGATTATGTGACAGAGGTCGAGATCGATGCCGGCCATGTCGTGGTCGATCTCACAGCCTGGCTTGCAAGACAGTCGGATACGGGCTCGCCATGACCTTCACGGCACAGATTCTGACGCTCTTTCCCGGCATGTTTCCGGGGCCGCTCGGGGAATCGCTTGCCGGAAAAGCGCTCGCCGAAGGCCTCTGGCGCATCGAAACACTGGACATTCGCGATTTTGCATATAATAAGCATCGCTCCGTCGATGACACGCCGGCGGGCGGTGGGCCGGGCATGGTCCTGCGCTGCGACGTCGCGGCGGCGGCGATCGACGCGGCGCGGAGCCGGGCGGCACCAGAGTGGCCGCTCGTTTATCCGAGCCCGCGCGGTCGTCGCTTTGATCAGGCGATGGCCCGGGCATGGGCCGCGGCCGGCGGAGTGACGGTGTTTTGCGGACGCTTCGAGGGGCTCGACGAGCGGGTCATCGAGGCGCGGCAGATGGAGGAGGTCAGTCTCGGCGACTTTGTCCTCTCGGGCGGCGAGCCCGCGGCGATGGCGATGCTCGACGCTGTGGTGCGGCTTCTGCCTGGCGTGACGGGAAAGGCCGAGAGCCTGGCCGAGGAAAGTTTCGAACGCGGGCTTCTCGAGTATCCGCACTATACCCGCCCGCAGGTCTGGGAGGGGCGCGCGATACCGGAGGTGCTGCTGTCGGGCCATCATGAGAGGATCGCCCGCTGGCGACGCGAAAAGGCGGAAGAACTGACCCGCTTACGTCGGCCGGACCTGTGGTCGACCTATGAGCGCGGCGGACAAGACAGGAAAGGTGAGAGACCATGAACATCATCGAGAAGCTCGAGCAGGCGGAAATCGAGAAGCTTACCGCCGAAAAGTCGATCCCGGACTTCAAGCCCGGCGACACGGTCAAGGTCATGGTCAAGGTCGTCGAGGGCGAGCGCGAGCGGCTGCAGCCCTTCGAGGGCCTGTGCATTGCGCGCAAGGGCGGCGGCATCAATGCGTCCTTCACGCTGCGCAAGATTTCCTTCGGCGAGGGCGTGGAGCGGGTCTTTCCGCTCTATTCGCCGAATCTGGCCTCGATCGAGGTGGTGCGCCGCGGCCGGGTGCGGCGGGCCAAGCTCTACTATCTGCGCGGACGCACCGGCAAGGCGGCACGGATTCGCGAGAAGCAGGACTTCCGCACCCGCGGCAAGAAGAAAGCCACGACCGCCGAGACCGCCGGCGAGGAGAGCTGATCGCGCAGGCGATCATCCCTCCGAGCAAGGGCGGCCCGAGCGATCGTGCCGCCCTTTTTGGTATCTCGTCAGCTTGATCACAGGAATTCGAACGTCATGAGCTATCATGTCGCCGTTGTCGGGGCCACCGGCCTGGTTGGTCAGGAAATGCTCAACATCCTCGCCGAGCGCACCTTTCCGGTGCGCGAGGTCACCGCACTCGCGTCGCGCAAGTCGCTCGGCCAGGAGGTGCATTTCGGCGAGCGCTCGCTCAAGGTCAAGGCGCTCGACAATTTCGACTTTTCCGATGTCGATATCGCCTTCTTTTCCGCCGGCGGCAGCGTGTCAGCCGAATATGCGCCGAAGGCGGCCGCGGCCGGCGCGGTGGTGATCGACAATTCTTCACATTTCCGCATGGATCCGGAGGTGCCGCTTGTCGTGCCCGAGGTAAACGCCGACGCGCTCGCCGGTTACACGAAGAAGAACATCATCGCCAATCCCAACTGCTCGACGGCGCAGCTTGTCGTCGCCCTGAAGCCGCTGCACGACGCCGCCCGCATTCGGCGCGTCGTGGTGGCCACCTATCAGGCGGTGTCGGGTGCGGGCAATGCGGCGTCCGACGAGCTCTTCCGGCAGACCCGTGCGATCTACGTGAATGATCCGATCGAGCCGGAGCACTTCACGAAACAGATCGCCTTCAACGTCATCCCGCATATCGATCGCTTCCTCGAGGACGGCGCGACGCGCGAGGAATGGAAGATGGTGGCGGAGACCAAGAAGATCCTCGATCCCGCGATCGAGCTCATCGCCACCTGCGTGCGGGTGCCGGTCTTCGTTGGCCATTCGGAAGCCGTCGTCGCCGAATTCGAGCGCGAAATCACGCCCGGCTCGGCGCGCAAGATCCTGCGCGAGGCGCCGGGCTGCCTGGTCGTCGACAAGCGCGAGGACGGCGGCTATGTGACGCCGGTCGAGTGCGCTGGCGAGTATGCGACCTATATCTCGCGCATCCGCCGCGACCCGACGGTGCGCAATGGGCTCGCCATGTGGGTGGTCTCGGACAATCTGAGAAAGGGTGCCGCCTTGAACGCGGTGCAGATTGCCGAGAGCCTGGTCGCGCGCCATCTCGCGCCGCGGATTTCCGCCAGCTGATCAGGAGGCGGGGAGGGGCGCAAGACGCCCGGGCAGCAATCCCTTCGCCATCACCTCGCGGAATTCGTCCGCGAGCCGCGCGCACTCGGCGAGTGCGTGGCGCCAGTAGGCGACGCGCTCGTCTTCCGAAAAACGGCGGAAATCCTTGCGGTCCGGAATCTTGCCATGGGGCAGGCGGGCGATGAAGTCGGGGCTCGG
This sequence comes from Alphaproteobacteria bacterium, assembly GCA_003694205.1. Lineage (GTDB taxonomy): Bacteria > Pseudomonadota > Alphaproteobacteria > Sphingomonadales > Rhodothalassiaceae > J134. The sequence continues at coordinate 3,052 of RFKS01000235.1, forward strand.
CGCGATCATCAATAGGCGATCGGCGGGCCGCGTGCGATGGCGCCATCTGAGCGGCTTGTCGAACCAGCCCGGCACGATGCGGTCGGTGAAATGCGGAAAGAGCGCGATCGCCTCCGTCTCGTCCTCGAGCACCGGCAGGTCGAAATGATAGTCGGTGATGCCGCCATCCCAGTATCGCCCCGGCGGTGCGCCCGCGGGGTCGGCGATTCCCGGCAGCAGGACCGGAATCGACGATGAGGCCATGATGGCCGCCCGCAGATTGTCGCGCGTGAGCGGCACGGTGCGGCAGGGGATGCCGTCCCAGCGCGCGAAACCGGCGGACGAGCGCGGGTCGGCGAAAAGCGTCCGCTCGACGAAGAGGCTGAGGCCGCGGCGGTCGACGAGATTGGCGAGTGCGGCGCCGGCGAGGCCGAGGGCAAGGCCCACCCCGCGCTCGCGTGCAAGCAGATGACGACCGCGAGCCGTCATCACATGGAGCCGCATCGGGCCGGTGAGGATCTCGTCCGCACCGTGCGCTCCGAGAAGCGCGTCGAGGATCGTATAGCTGTCCGCCATGATCTCGCGCGGTCCCTGGCCGGGCTCATAGCGATAGGCAAGATAGGCCTCCTCGAAGCGCGTCAGCGCGGCGAGGGGGTCGGCCTGCGCATAGCAGGCAAAGCGCCAGCAGCCGATCGAAGAGGCGACGAGGTCGAGCGGCCCGGTGTGTCCGGCAAGCCAGCAGTCGAGGATGGCCTCGTCGAGATGCCGGAGCGCAAGCCATTTCGGTCCGCCCGAGGCGCCGATCAGGAGCCGGATTCGATTGGGATCGAGGCCGCCCTCGCGGCGGATGATCGCCGCCGCTCTTTCTCCCGCCCGGAATATCAGGGATCCCTGCATGCGCCCGCCCGTTCCCGAATTGCCTCGCCCCTTGCCGCACCGTCCTTAACGGAATCCGGCGCCCGGCGACAGGCTTGGATTTCACGATACTCTTCCCACCTCCCGCAATGGGCTATGATGCGCCTTCTTCGATCGGGGAGCACGGTGGTGCGGCAGGAGAAGGATCTCGCCCGTGCACGCGAGGCGATGGTGGCAACGCAGATCGCGGGCCGCGGCGTTCGCGACCCGCGCGTGATTGCGGCCATGCGCAAAGTGCCGCGCGAAGAATTCGTGCCCGAGCCCCATCGCGCCCACGCCTATGACGATTCGGCGCTGCCCATCGGTTGCGGCCAGACCATCTCGCAGCCCTATATCGTGGCCCTGATGATCGAGGCGCTGGGTCTCGAAGGCGGCGAGCACGTGCTCGAGGTCGGCAGTGGTTCGGGCTATGCGGCGGCGGTGCTGGCGGAGATCGCGGCCGACGTGATCGGCATCGAGCGCCAGCCGGAGCTCGCGCGCCGGGCACAGGAGACGCTGACGCGGCTCGGTTACGACAGGGTCACCATCATTGAGGGTGACGGCTCGCTCGGCTATGCGCCGGCTGCCCCCTATGACGCCATTCTCGTTTCCGCCGCAGCGCCCGAGGTGCCGCCGGCTCTGATCGAGCAGCTTCGTCCCGGCGGACGACTCGTGCTGCCGGTCGGTCGCCTGCGCGCACATCAGGTCGTGCGCCGCATCGAGAAGGATGGACGCGGCCGGCTGCGCGAGGAGGATATTACCGGCGTCCGCTTCGTTCCGCTCGTCGGCAAGGCGGGCTGGAAGGCCTGACCGGTCGGGTGAAGACTTGCGGGGGTCATCTTTCAGGGCATCGCTTTTTTCACTTTTATCCGCTAGGCAGGCTGCGGTCGCGCCGTCGGCCATTTTCCAAAGGGCCGCTGCCGCAGGCCCGTCATGACAAGACGCGTATCAACCGCATCGGGGTCTGCCGGGGTTCCATGTCTTATTCTTGCACATTCGGACGCATCATTTCGCTCGTCCTGTTTCTCGTCTTCGCGCCTTACTTCCGCCTCGAGGCCGGCACGGCACTGACGGATGCTGAGGGGATCCCGATCGACGAGTCGGCGAGCGAGGTCGTCGTCTATCCCGCGGTCTTCTTCGAGCAATACCGACCGATCACCGCGCGCGACATGGTGCAGCGGGTGCCGGGGTTTCGCATCGATGACGGTGGCGGACGTCGCGGCTTCGGTGGCGTTGCCGGCAATGTGCTGATCAATGGCGAGCGGCCGAGCACCAAGGATGACACCGTCTCCGCCCTGCTCGAGCGGATCCCCGCAAGCCAGGTCGAGCGCATCGATCTCATCCGCGGCCGCTCGGGCGGGCTCGATCTTGGCGGCCAGAGCGTTGTCGTCAATGTCGTCCTCAAGACCGAGGGCGCTGCCGCTTACAAGTGGGAGACCAAGGTCGAGCAGGATGTCGACGGCGGCGGCCCGACCCCCGAAGGGAGCCTCTCGGTGAGCGACAGCTTCGGCCGCACCCAGTACAATGCCGGGATCGACGCCGAGCGCTTTTTGTTCAATGCCCGCGGACCAGAGGACCTGCTCGTCGGTGGCGCGGTGGCGGAGGACCGCGACGAGAAAACGCGGGGTGATGGTGTCAATCTGAGTGCCAGTTTCAACAGCGAGAGCAAGCTCGGAGAAACCCTGCTCCATGTCAACGGCAAGCTCTCCTACAATGATTTCGACCGGCTCGAACGCTCGCGTCGCACACCGCGCGACCCGGGCCTTGGCGGCAGCGAGGTCGAGGAAGCAAGCGGCAATAACGGTGTCACCATCGAGGTCGGCGGCGATGTCGAGCATCCGCTGGCCGAGACACTGACAGGCAAACTCATCCTGCTCTACAACAGGACAGGTACCGACGGATTCTCCTCGCGCCGCGCCCTCAATGACTCCCGGCTGCAGACCTCGTTCAGCCGGGCCGATTTCGATGCCACCAGCAGCGAAGCCGTGGCGCGCACGGAATTCGACTGGACGCGCTTTGCCGACCACCATATCGAGCTCAATCTCGAGGGTGCCTACAACGCCCTCGACAATGCGCTCGTGCTCAAGGTCGACAATGGCAACGGCCTGGAGACCGTGCCGCTGCCCGGTGCCAACACGCGGGTCGAGGAACTGCGCGGTGATTTTGCGCTGATCGACAGCTGGACCATCGGCTCCTGGGTCGTCGAGGGTACGCTCGGAGCGGAGACATCGACCATCTCGCAATCCGGCGATGCCGAGAAGAAACGCGATTTCTTCTTCACCAAGCCCCGACTTGCGCTCACCTACGCGCCGAGCACGCGGCGGCAGCTGCGGGTCTCGATGACGCGCGACGTGGCGCAGCTCGACTTCAACGATTTCGTGAGCAGCACCAATTTTGCGGACCAACAGTTCAGCTTCGGCAATCCCGATCTCAGACCCGAGAGGACATGGATGTTCGAGGCGAGCTTCGAGCAGCGTTTCGGCGAGATCGGGGTCATCACGCTGACCGGCTTTCACGACTGGATCGACGATGTCCAGGATCACCTGGCCCTCGGCGGCATCTTCGAGATTCCGGGCAATATCGGCAACGGCCGGCGCTGGGGCGGCAAGCTCGAGGCGACGCTGCCGCTCGACGCGGTGGCGCTTGCGGGCGGCCGCCTCGATATCGAGGGGCGCTGGCAGGGATCACGGGTGATCGATCCGGTCACTGGGCGTCCACGGGTCCTCTCGAACGAGGAGAAGCGCAAGGTCACGCTCGATTTTCGCCAGGATTTCGATGTCGCGCGCGTTGCCTGGGGGTGGACCATCGAGCTTCGCGGGCGAACGCCGCAATTCGGACTGGACGAATTCGTCGTCCGCGACGATCGATTCGATATGGACGCTTTTGTCGAGACCACGCGCTGGTTCGGCATCAAGATCAGGCTGCTCCTGGAGAATGTGGCGAACCGAAGAATCAGCCGTGATCGCACGGTCTTTGCCGGGCCGCGGGATCTCAGCCCCATCGCCTTCGAAGAGTCCCGCAATCGCCTGCGCGGGCGCTCCGTCATTCTGACGCTGAGCGGGAGCTTTTAGGTTCCGCGCTCTCGGCGAGATAGCCGATGCGCCATTTCGGTCCGACGCGAAAGCTGCTGTCTTCGGCGAAGGGTCGCACATGGCCGTCGGGCGCGATGGCAAAGAGCAACGCCGCCGTGCCACCCGTTTCCGCGAGCAGGTCGTCAAAGCCGAAATCCTCGCTCAATGTGACAAGGCGAATCGTCTTGCCGGAAGCAAGCTCCTTCTCCAGCCGCTCGAGGGTCATTTCGGGCTTGAACAGCAATCGGCCACGAAAGCCGAAGGAGACGGTCTCGAGCTCACGGTCGAGCATCGATTCCTCGCGCCGGATCGTGAACACCCGCGCACTGCCGAATTCCGGCCGGTAGCGCAGGCAGGCGAGGGCGTTGAGCGAGGGCCGGCGCGACATCGCGAGCAGCATGCCCAGCCCGATGAGATCGAGCTTGCGGTCGGCATATTCGGATACGGCATTGCCGAAAAAGGTGGGGATGCCCTTCATGCGGGCACGCCGGATCTGGTCATAGGAGGTGTCGGCGACGAGGACCGGAACGGCGGCCCCCTGAAGGCGTTCGGCGATGGCAAGCGCGACCGGATTGCCACCGACAATGAGCACGCCACGCGGCTCGGGCTCGGCGACCTTGAGCAGACGCGCGAGCGGCCGCCCGGTCAGGCTGTGCAGCACCACCGTGGCGACGATGACGGAGAAGGTGAGGGGGACGAGCAGTTCGGCACCGGCGACCCCGTCGGCCTTCAGTCTGAGGGCAAACAGGGCCGAGACTGCGGCCGCGACGATGCCGCGCGGCGCGATCCAGGACAGGAGCGCCCGCTCGCGCCAGGGAAGATCGGTGCCGAGCGTCGCGGCGAGCGTCGCCAGCGGTCGCGCGAGAAAAAGGATGGCGGCGAGAATGAAGAGCAGCGCCGGTCCGATACCGGCGAGGGCGGCCAGGTCGATCCGGGCCGCAAGCACGATGAACAGAAGCGAGATAAGAAGGACCGACAGGCTTTCCTTGAAGTCGAGAATCTCGTCGCGCGGCACGGCGCGCAGATTGGCCAGGGTGAGGCCCATGGCGGTGACAGCGACGAGTCCCGCCTCGGATGCCATCAGATTGGCGAGCGAAAAGGTGAGAAGAACCGCTGACAGGGTTGTCACATTGCGCAGGAAGTCGGGAATCCAGTGCCGCTGCAGCGAGACACCGAGGCCATATCCGGCGGCAATGCCGATCATGCTGCCGGAAACGAGAAGCCCGAGCAGACTGGTAACCGGGTCGGTGCCCTGGCCCGCGCCCGCGACGATGGCCTCGAAGATGATCACCGCGAGCACAGCGCCGATGGGGTCGATGAGGATTCCCTCCCAGCGCAGGATCTGGCTTACCCGCTCGCTCGGCCGCACCGCGCGCAGCAGCGGGATGACGACCGTCGGCCCCGACACGCTGGCGATGGCGCCAAAAAGCAGCGACAGCGACCAGGAGAGGCCGAGCGCATGGTGGGTGACCACCGCGATGACCGCGATGCTCACCGCCACACCGAGGGTGACGAGCCGCAGCACGACCCGTTCGGCTCCGGCAAGGTCCGCAAAGCGCAAGGTCAGCGCGCCCTCGAACAGGATGACGGCGACGCCGAGCGAAACCCCCGGAAAGAGAAGGTCGCCGAACAGACGATCGGGGTCGAAGATGCCAAAGACGGGGCCGACGAGAAAACCGATCAGCAACAGCGGCAGGATCGCCGGAAGCTTGAAGTGATCCGAGATCAGTTGCGCCCCGATTCCGGCGGCGAGCAGGAGCGTCAGAATGAGCGTCGGATCGCTCGCGTGGTCCATGTTCAACGGTCCCGGACGCAGGGGTTCTGCCTTGACCCGCCAGCGGACACGTCCCACCTCAGATGAGGGCCAGCACAGAGGTCTGCCGTGCTCTGTAGCATGGGCCGGGGAGGCGGAAAATGACCGAAATCGTGAAACGGAAGAAGGCGCGTGATGCCGCGGCGCTGCGCGAGGAGGAGCGAAAGCTCGAGGAGGCGCTGAAGGAAACATTTCCGGCAAGCGATGCCTTGGGCTTCGGTATCACGGGCATTCGCCTTGCACCTGTCGCCAGGTCCGTCGAGACGGAAGCGGCCGCGTGAACAGGCGGGACACGCCTGCGCCAAGCGGCGGCATCACCGTCGCCGGGGTCCGGGTCACCCATCCCGGGCGTCCGCTTTTCGGCCCCGGCGGACCGTCGAAGGGCGCGCTCGCGCGCTATCTGAGCCGCGTCGCACCACTGATGCTGCCGCATATCGCGCGCCGACCGCTCGGCCTCGTGCGCTGCCCCGAGGGCATCGACGGCGGCTGCTTTTTCCAGCGCCATGCGAGTGCCGGCATGTCACCCGCCATCGGCCGTGTCATGATCCGGCAGGCGAGTGGCGACGAAGCCGAGTATCTCTATGTCGACACGCTTGCCGGCCTGATTGCGCTGGTGCAGGTCGGCGTCATCGAAATGCACCCCTGGCAGACCACGATCGACGATCTCGATCATGCCGATCAGATCGTCTTCGATCTCGATCCCGGGCCCGGAACGCCTTTCGCAGCGGTTCGCCGGGCCGCGCGCGAGGTGCGCCGGCGTGCCGAGGCGCAGGGGTTTCGCACCCG
>RFKS01000236.1 GCA_003694205.1 Alphaproteobacteria bacterium
CCACTTCGCGCGTCGCTGGTTCGATCAGGTCGATTTCGAATTCGACCGGGTGACCAATGCGGACATGGTTACCGAGATCGATACCCATGCGCACCCCAATCATCCGGCAAGTCTGCCGCGCGAGACACTGTCGATCGAGGACGTTTACGCGCGTGCCGGATTCCGCATCACCAGCCGTCGCGGCTCGGTGCCGCTCGGCGGCGCCGGGGCCGATCTCAAATGGACCAATGCGGAGATGCACGATGCGATGCAGATCTACTGGTCGCGTTTTGCCAACCGGCCGCAATGGGCGCTGTGGGTGCTGTTCGCGCGCGAGCATGTCTGGGGCCATGGCCTCGGCGGCATCATGTTCGACGACATCGGGCCCAATGAACGCCAGGGCACGGCGATCTTCTCGCATAGCTTCATCGCCGATCCGCCTGCGGGGGATCCGGCACCGGATGCCTGGGTGAAGCGGATGCGATTCTGGACCGCGGTCCACGAGATGGGCCACGGCTTCAATCTTGCGCATGCCTGGCAGAAGCATCTCGGCACGCCCTGGATTCCGCTGTTGTCGGACCCCGAGGCGCGCAGCTTCATGAACTACCCCTATCGCGTGAACGGTGGCGAACACGCCTTCTTTGCCGACTTCACCTACCGCTTCAGCGATCCGGAGCTCTTGTTCATGCGGCATGCGCCGCGGCGCTTCGTCGAGATGGGCAATGCCGACTGGTTCGACCATCACGGCTTCGAGAATGTCGGCGAGGCCGAGCGGCAGCACGACTTTGCGCTCGAGCTCGTCACCGACAAGGCGGAGCCGGTGTTCGATTTCCTCGAGCCGGTTACCCTGACGCTCAGGCTGACCAACATCTCGGGCGAGACGAAGCTGGTGCCGCGCGGCATCCTTGCGCAGCAGAGCGAGATGGCGGTGATCATCAAGAAGGAGGGCAAGGCGGCACGCCAGTGGGTGCCCTATGCCCGCTACTTCATGACCCCGCAGGCACTGGCGCTGGCGCCCGGCGAGTCGATCGAGGAATCGCTTTTCGCCGCTGCCGGTCGCAATGGCTGGGATCTCGCCGAGCCCGGCCGCTATCGGCTGCAGGTGGCGATCGACATCGACGGACGCACCGTGCTCTCGAATCCGCTTCTGCTGCGGATCGCACGCCCCGAGAGCCATGATGCCGAGATCCTGGCGCAGGATCTCTTCAGCGACGAGGTCGGGCGGGTGTTCGCCTTTGACGGCTCGCGCACCCTCACGTCGGCGAACGACGTACTGCGCAGGCTGGTCGAGGTCTTCCCCGAATCGGCGGCCGCGATTCATGCGGAGATCGCGCTCGCCATGCCGGATCTCAGGGCCTGCCGCCTGCTCGAGGAGAAGGACGAAGGCTTCACCCTGCGGCTGGTGAAGCCCGACCTCGAGGCGGCGCAGAAGGCGGTCGAGCACTGCCTGTTCAAGGCTCCGGCCCGTGCCGCGGCAACGCTGAGCCATGTCGACTATGCCTATTATGGCGAGACCTTCTCGGCGCTGCTCGCGGAAGAGGGCCAGGACGTGCTGGCGAAGAAGGTCACGAAGTCGCTGGAGACGGCGATGGCCGATGTCGCCAAGGCGATCCCGATGCCCGAGCATGTGGTGCGCACGGCGGCCTGAGGTCCGCGCGCGACAGCGCACCGCGTGAAGGCGACAAAGCGTCGGCCGCGGGGAGCCCGCTCCCCGCGGCCTTTCCTGTGATCACAGCGCGTCGATCACCGCCCTGAGCTTCTCACGCACGGTCTCGGCAAGTGGCTTGAGCGCCGGGTTGTCGACCGCCATCATCGAGGCCACGGGATCGATCGCCGCCACCTCGATGGTGCCCGGCCTGGGCTCCTGGACGATGACATTGCAGGGCAGCATGGTGCCGATCTTGTCCTCCGCGCTGAGCGCCCGATAGGCGAGTGGCGGGTTGCAGGCACCGAGAATGAGATAGGGGCGGAATTCGACGTCGAGCTTCTTCCTGAGCGTCGCCTTGACGTCGATCTCGGTGAGGACGCCGAAGCCGTGCGCCGCAAGCGCCTGCCGGACACGATCGACGGCGTCCGCGAAGCTTACGTCATCAAGGGTCTTTGCAATGTAATAGGTCATGGATCGCTGCTTCCTCTAATCCGCTCCCGGATGCGCTGGGACAACATGGTGGGTGCCGGCGCTTTACTTATGGGAGAATCATTCGCCTGCAAGAAGACGGGCGACAGTTATCTCCGTTACGCACCCCTGATACGGGCCGAGCGCAGGCGCGCGGCGGCACGCAGGCGGACTGGTTGTGTGCGCGGGAAATAGACAGCCGGATACACGCGATGGCAGAATGTCGCGTGACGCCGTGACGCCGTGACGCCGAGCCCGGCGTGCTGCCGCCCGCATGTCAGGACGGCCCCATCCGCGACGCCACGAACGGAAAGGAGGAGAGCCGAAATGCCGAATGCGAAACTCGTCCTGCTTCCGTCACTCCTTCTGTGCCTTGTGGCCGGTCTCGCGACCGCATCGGCGGCCCCCGCCTGAGACCCGGTGGCGATGTTCGCCGAATATTGCTTCGACGCCAATCGGCTCGACGGGCATGCGAAGCGTCCGGGGGCAGGGTCCCGGTGGGCCGCGGCCGACGGACCGGCGCGCGCGGCGCTCCATCTGCCGGCGGACCCGGCGATTGAGGCCTATCTCCGGCCCGGCCGCGATGGCGATGGGCTTTTCATCCTGCAAATCCACGAGCGGGTGCTCGAGGAAGACGGTCCAAGCAGCGGTGAGACCCGCCATAGCTGCCAAATCATCTACACCGGCCCTGAGAGTGCCGATTCGATCTATGAGAGCCTCGCCGATTTTTTTGGTGCCGAGGGATATGACGATGTTCAGGGCCTGCGCCAATCAGGCTTCGAGAGCGATCCGGGGTGGCACCAATGGTGCTGGTCCGCAAATCCGAAGAGGGGATCGCAGAACTGGCGGAGAAAGAAGCGCGGCTGCATTCATGTGACCCGCAAGCTCTTTTTTCGTGATTTGCAGCTCGTCAGGGTCCACCTGCAAGTGAAAGAAGGCGACCCGCGCGTCAGCATCATCGGCCTCGACTGGACCTTCCGGCCAGGCGAGTGAAGCGAAAATGGCTTCCATACTTATCCGCAGCAACCGTCGCGACCTTCACGCCGACGCCGTGAGATGGGCACTTGACGCGCTTTCTTCCGTCGACATCCACCGCACGATCGTGGCACGGACGGATGCGAGCGGCAATGCGCTCGCGAAGACGGCCTACGGGCCTTATGGCGAGGGCACGGCCCCCGGCACGACGCGCTTTGGCTATACCGGCCAGATGGCGCTCCAAGGCACCGGGCTCTATCACTATAAGGCCCGCGCCTATGCGCCCTTGTTTGCCCGGCTGAGGGACCAGTGCATCTCCGCCTCCCATGCGCCTGTGGCATGGATCTGGCCAGTCGGGGACAGGCTGTGGCATGGTTCGGCAAGCGGCAGGGCGCGACACTCCGGGAGACGGGCATGCGCGAACGTCCTGGGGCAAGGGGGCGCGACTCTCTCGGCGTCGTGGTCGCACATTTCGAGCGCACGCAGTGGTGGCCGGGATCACGCCTGCGCGCGGCTCAGGAGCGTGCCCTCGCACGGCTGTTGCGCCATGCCGCCGAGACCGTCCCCTTCTATGCCGGGCGGTTGCACAACCCCGGCCTGTTCGATGCGGAGCGCTTCGACTGGGATGCCTTTCGTGCCATCCCGCCCTTGCGCCGGGCGGACCTGCAGGCGGGCAGCGAGGCTTTCCTCAGTCGGCCGCTGGCGGCATTGGCCGATCCCGCGTTCAGCTTCACCACCTCGGGCTCGACCGGCATGCCGGTGACGGTGCACTGGACACCGGAGGCGAACCGGCTCGTCGCCGCCGCCATCTGGCGCTACCATCACTGGTACGGGAGCGATCCGGCGGCCAAGTCGTGCAGCCTGCGCGCCGTTCCCACCGACGTGCAGGGCCGCGGGCGGGTCATTCGCAGCCGGGGATGGTATCCGGGCCATCCCGAGGGGGAGAGCGTCGCGGCCGATGCGGCGCAGCCGGTACGCGCGCAGCTCCGCTGGCTGGTGGCAGAGGCGCCGCGCTATCTTCTTACCTATCCGAGCAACGCGCGGGCGCTGCTCACGGAGGCTCGGGAGTCCGGCGTGGGTCTGCCGACGCTCGAACGCATCGACAGCTTCGGCGAGACGATGGTCGAGGGACTCGCCGATCTCGCCCGCTCGGTCTGCGGAGCCCGCGTCGCCGATCGCTACAGCGCCCGCGAGACCGGGATGCTGGCGATCCAGTGCCCGCAGGGGACGGGCTATCACGTGCAGGCGGAATCGGTCCTTCTCGAGATCGTCGACGAGAGCGGCACGCCGGTCGAGAAGGGGGAGAGCGGCCGCGTGTTGGTCACCGTTCTGCACAATGC
>RFKS01000026.1 GCA_003694205.1 Alphaproteobacteria bacterium
CGCAAGCCGGTGGAGACGCGTCTTGAGCTCTTCAAGCAGAAAAAGAAGAAGAACCTGATGCAAAAGCTCGAAGGGGCGGGAGAGACAAAGAAATGAGGCGCATCGCCTTCGCCACCCTGTCGCTGCTTATCGCGGTTCTCGCCGTGCCAGCCTTCGGGCACAGCTTCTATGCGGCGCTGACGCGGATCAACTACAATGCCCGCGCGGGCACCATCGAGGTCATCCATCGCCTCGTCGCGCACGACATGGAGGCGGTGCTGTCGGCGGCGGCCGGCGAGCGCCTCACTTTCGACGGCGCCACCCGCGCCCGCGCCGAGGCCGATGCCGGCGCCTATCTTGCGGCCCATTTCACCCTCGTCGCGGGCGATCGGCCGCTGCCTCTCGAATTCGTCGGTACGGAGCTCGATGGCGATGATCTCTTCGCCTATTTCGAGGCGCCGATCGCCGCGCCGCCAAAACGGCTCAAGATCCGCGACCGGATCTTCACCGCGGAGCTTCCGCAACAGCGCAACCTCGTCGTCGCCACCATCGGTGGCGCCACGGCTTCGGCCCAATTCACCCGCGACACGGACGAGGGCACCCTCGAGCTCGCGCCCTGAGAAGAGACTTGTTCCGGCTCATGCAGCGCCATAGAAGGAAGCCTCGAGGCACAACGAGTGAGACCATGCGAAACTGCCGCATCCTTCTGTTTTCGACCCTTGCCTGCCTTCTCGCCGGGGGGGCGCCGGCGGCACAGGCAGCGGGCCAGGGCGCGGCGCCGCACGGGAGTCCGCTGTTGCAGCTGGCCCGGGAGCTCGGCCGCGCCGCGGGCAATGCCGAATTCTGCGCCTATGACGAGGATGTGGTCGAGGATTTCATCGCCCGTGCGCTCGCGCGTCTGGCCAAGGAAACGAAGGACCAGGCGCTGCTCGCGGGCGGTCGCATCGAGTTCAACAGTCACGCCGCGCACGGCCGCGCGAGCGGCCCCGACGAGGGCTGCGAAGCCTTCGCCCTCACCTTCGCCGCCATGAAACGCCAGCTTAACTGAGCGGCCCGGATCGCGGCCCCGGCGCTTCCCGCTTCAATTGTTGGGACGGAAGCGGATCGAGGATCCCGACACGATGGGTTGGAGGATCCGACCACCCTCGACAGAAAGCTCATTCGGGCCACTCAGTCGCACGATAATCGGCCCTTCGATCAGGTCTGCCTTCTCCGGCCACACAGCCTCCATCGCGCGCTCGACGAAAAAGGCAAGCGTGGGGCCCACGCGGTCACTGGCATCGGTTTCGGCAAAGGCAAATTTCGGGCCCGTGTAATTCCGCCGCACCGTCTCGCGAATGACGAGATTGCTCCGGATCCGCTTCTCGCCCACCTTTTTGCCCTTCGCGTCATGGACGATGATCTTGCCGCGAATGAAACTGTTCGCACCGCTGATCGCGGCCACCGAATGATCATCGATCTTGAGCCGCTCGATCTTGTAGCGGATGTGGCCGCGGAACTCCGGTAGTGCGCGCGCGAGATTGGCACGCGTCATGGCGCGGACGAGATTCTCGACCGAGTAACTTTCAAGATCCGGAATCAGGGCCTCCCCTGCCCAGCGCGCACCCGCGGTTTCCGCATGCGCGAAGCGCTGGATGCTGCGCGAGGACAGGGCGTCATCCATGCGGTTCATGCGGAAGCGCTCCTCGCGGATGCGCTCGACCCGGTTGACGGCTGGCATCACCCGGTTCAGCCGTTTCGAGAACTGAACCTCGATGGCAACCGCTTCCGCGTCCTCCGCCTCATCCTGCGGTTCACCCGCCGCAACCTGGCTACCGCCGAGCAGCGTCGCGATGATGCAGGCGAGCACCTGCATTCTGCGCCACAGGCCGGAGCCGGTATGCGGGGGCCGGGAGGACATGATCAGAAGGAGCCTCCCTCGATGATGGTCTCGTTGGGCCCGCTGACCCGCACGAGCACGGGGCCGTGGATCTCATCCTTGCGGTCCGGCCACAGTCTCTCAAGGGCCTTTTCGACGAAATAGCTGAGCACCGGCCCCACCCGGTCCGAGTCTTCGGTCTCGAGAAAGGCGTATTTCGGCCCCTTGTAAGAGGTATCGACCGTGGGGTCGACGACCAGATTGGCCGAAATCTTTTCCGTCCTGAGCACCTTGCCGTCGGAGTCGATGAGGCTCACCTTGCCGATCACATAGCTGCTCACCCCACGCAGAAGGGCAACGCTGTGATCGGAGGTCTTGATGCTCCTGATCTCATAGCGGATGGTGCCGCGAAAATCCGGAACCGCCCGATTGATATTGTCGGCGGTCAGGGCCTTGACGAGGTTTTCCACCGTGTACTCGTCGACATCGGGAATGAGGCGCTCGCCGGCCCAGACGGTGCCTTCGGTCTGGTTTTTCGCGAAGCGGTGAACGGCGGTCTCGCGCGGATTGGGGCGGTCCGTGCCGTTCTTCCTGAAGCGTTTTTCGAGCGTCTGCTCGACGCGATTGATGCGCTCCATGTTCTTCGCCAGTTTCGGCGAGAAGACGACCTCGACGCTGTATCCGTTCATCGGTGGCGCGATTGTCGCCCCGGCGGGCATCGCAATCAGAACCGCGGCCACGGTCGCAAGCGAAGCGATGAGGCGGGCCATGGGAGCCTCCTTCAATCCGTTTTCCAGATGTCGCACAATATGGCACGATAGCTGAACCCCGGCTGAATGGAAGGGGCCGCTCCCGCGGTTCGGCAGCCGCGGGTGGTACAAGGGACGCTGTGCGGCGGCGATCGATGCGGCGACGCGGAATTCTCATCCTCTGTTTCGTGCTTGGCGGCTGTGCCGGGATCGAGCGCGGAATCGCCGTGCTCACCCACGCGCCGAGCCTCGACCCGGCACGCGCACCGGCCGGCACCTATCATGCCGATCCGGCGCACACGACGATCCAATTCGGTGTCGGCCATCTCGGCTATTCGACCTATCTCGGGCGTTTTGACCGGGTCGATGCCGAGCTCGGTTTCAGCCCCAAGGACCCGATCGCGAGCACGCTGGTCGTGCGCATTCCCGTGGCCAGCGTCGACAGCAACAATCCCGCCGTCGACGAGGCCCTGCGCGAGGAGCTGTTCGATGCCGCGCATCATCCCGATATCGTTTTTCGCGCCACGCGCATCGAGGCGAGCGGCGAGAATCGGGGTCGGCTCATCGGAGATCTGGCGATGGGGGGACGAACGAACCAAGTGACGCTCGACGTGGTCTTCAACGGCGCGGCAAAGAATCCGCTCACCGGGGTGCCGACGATGGGATTCTCGGCCACAGCGACGATCGATCGTGGGCGCTGGGGCCTGGCCAAATGGTACCCGGCCGTGGCCCGCGAGGTGGCGATCCGCATCGAGGTCGAGTTCGTGCTCGAGGAGGACGTCGACTAGCGCTGCAGCCCGATATGCGCCCGCTGCCCTATTTGGTACCGAACAGGCGGTCGCCGGCGTCGCCGAGACCGGGCAGGATATAGCCCTTCTCATTGAGCCGCTCGTCGAGCGCGGCTGTGAAGATCGGCACGTCCGGGTGTGCGCTGGTAAGCGCCGCGACGCCTTCGGGCGCCGCGACGAGGCAGAGAAAGCGGATATCCTTCGCCCCCGCCTCCTTGAGCACATCGAGCGCCGCGACCGCCGAATTGCCCGTCGCCAGCATCGGATCGACGACAAGGCACAGGCGCTCCGAGAGCGCCTGCGGCATCTTGAAATAGTATTTCACCGCTTGCAGCGACTCATGATCGCGATAAAGCCCGACATGCCCCACCCGGGCCGAGGGCACGAGGTCGAGAAGCCCCTGCAGGAGGCCGTCGCCGGCACGCATGATGGAGACGAAGCAGAGCTTCTTGCCCGAAAGCTGCATCGCTTGCATAGGCATGAGCGGGGTCTCGATCTGTACCGGCTCGAGCGGCAGGTCGCGTGTCACCTCATAGCCGAGCAGGTGGCTGATCTCGCGCAGCAGCTGGCGAAACTGCGCCGAGGAGGTGTCGCGGCGCCGCATCAGCGTCAGCTTGTGCTGCACCAGCGGATGGTCGATGACGGTGAGTTGGCGCGGCGCCGGCTTCTGCATACGTGCCTCCGGAATTCTGTTGCGCGCACTTGACCATCATCGGTGCAAAGGATCAAGAGCCGGAGGCGCCGGCCCGCCGGCTTGCGCGGGGGAGGGGAATGGTGGGCGCGGCAAGATTCGAACTTGCGACCCCTGCGGTGTGAACACAGTGCTCTACCACTGAGCTACGCGCCCGTGTATGACGGATGCGCCTTATAGAGCCTGCGCCGGCGTCGAGGCAATGCTTTTTGCCGCCGTCCGCTGGCTGCGCAACGCAACCGGTCTCCTCGCGCCATGTCGCTCGCCGTCACCCTCGCCCTTCTTGCCATCGCCGCCCTCGCGCTCGGCTTTCTCATCTGGCGTGACCGCCGGCCCTATGTGCCGGGCGCGCCGCCGCTCGTGCCGCGCGGGCTTTTGCAATTCGTCCTCGTGCTCATGATCTTCATCCTGCTCGCGCATCTCGTCTCGCTCCTGACCGGCGTTCCCTTTCGCGGCCGATTCGGCTAAGGGTGGCGGGTCCTGCCAAGAAGCTCCGAGGCCCCATGCACGGCGATCTGATCCCCACCGACCCGGCCACGCTTGCCGCGATCGAGAAGGCGGCCGGAGACCTTCCCGTCTCGGCCAAGGCGGTCATGGTCTGCCGTGGCCACATTCTCCTCCTGCGCCAGCGCAAGAACGGCTGGTGGGAGTTGCCGGGGGGGCGCCATGACGAGGGCGACGCGACGGTGCTCGATTGCCTGGTGCGCGAGGTCACCGAGGAGACCGGGCTCGCGCCCACCGTAATCGGCGTTCTCGACCACTGGGTCCGGGTCAAGGCGAACGGACGAAAGCGTTTTGTCATCGATTTTCTCGTCACCGCCGATGTCGCGCCCGATCCGGAAAATATCCGGCTTTCGCGCGAGCATGACCGGGCGCTGTTCCTGGCGCCCGGCGTCGAACCGCCCGAACCGCTGCTCGAAGGCTACCGGCGGGCGATCGACAAGGTCGCCCGGCTGCTCGACCGCCGCCTGACCGCCTGAAGGGAGAGCAATGGCCATTTTGAAGCAACTCGACAGCGACGTCCTCGTCAGCGGCCAGATCGATGCGGCTGATATCGAGGCCGCGCGCGCCCGCGGCGTCGCGCGCATCGTCTGCAATCGCCCGGACGGCGAGGACGAGGGCCAGCCGGCGGCGGCCGATGTCGCCCGCTGGGCGGACGCCGCGGGGCTTGCATTCCACCACATCCCGGTGCGCGGCAATGGCATCACGCCAGAGGCCGTGGAGGCCATGGCCGCACTCCTCGACGACGCCGAGAACGGGGCGCTCCTCGCCTATTGCCGCAGCGGCGGTCGCTCGGCGGCGCTGTGGGCACTTGCCGCGGCGTCCACAGGCCGCCATCCGCCGGAGCGGATTCTCGGCCTTGCCCACAATGCGGGATACGATCTCGCG
>RFKS01000237.1 GCA_003694205.1 Alphaproteobacteria bacterium
AGGCGGGGCTCAAATATTTCGTCCTCGGCGCGCTCGCCTCGGGCATGATGCTTTATGGCATTTCGCTGCTGTACGGCTTCACCGGCACGACGAGCTTCGCGGTCTTCGCGAAGATCGATTTCAGTACCGCTGCGACACATCTCGGGCCGCTGGTCGGGCTCGTTTTCCTGATCGCGGGCCTTGCCTTCAAGGTCTCGGCGGTGCCCTTCCACATGTGGACGCCGGACGTCTATGAGGGCGCGCCGACACCGGTGACGGCGCTTTTTGCGACGGCACCGAAGGTTGCCGCGATGGCGCTTTTCGTGCGTGCCATGATGGTCCCCTTTCCGGCGCTTGCCGCGGACTGGCAGCAGATCCTGATCTTCCTCGCCGTCGCCTCGATGATCGTCGGCGCATTCGCCGCGCTGGTGCAGACGAACATCAAGCGGCTGATGGCCTATTCGGCGATCGCCCATGTCGGCTATGCGCTGACCGGGCTCGCCGCAGGGACCGTCGCTGGCGTTGAGGGCGTGCTCATCTACATGGCCATCTACATGCTGATGACGGCGGGCACCTTCGCGCTCATCCTCGGCATGCGCCGCGAGGATGGTCTCACGGAAGAGATCTCGTCACTCGCCGGGCTTGCCGACACGCGACCGGTGATGGCGGCGGCGATGGCGATCCTCATGTTCTCGCTCGCCGGCATCCCGCTGCTCGCCGGCTTCTTCGCCAAGCTCTATGTCTTTCTCGCAGTGGTCGATGCCGGGCTTTACTGGCTCGCGGTCGTCGGCTTCGTCACCTCGGTGGTGGCCGCGGTCTATTATTTGCGCATCGTCAAGGTGATGTATTTCGATCCGCCGGCTGAGCCCTTCGTGCCGATCCGCGACAGCGGCGTCAAATGGGTCGCCGGCGTCTCGGCGCTGCTCAATTCGCCGCTGCACCTGCTGCTCATCTGGCCGCTGACGGTTGCCGCCGGGATCGCCGCGCGCGCGCTGTTCTGAGATGACGGCCGGGATCGGTACCGCCGTCCGCTGTCTTGCCTTTGCCGAGCTCGACAGCACGAATGCCGAAGCACGCCGCCGCGCCGAAGCCGGCGAACGTGGCCCCTTGTGGATTCGCGCCGACCGGCAGACCGCAGGGCGTGGCCGCCGCGGGCGACGCTGGGTTTCCGAAGCCGGCAACCTGCATGCGACCCTTCTCTTCTCACCCGCGGGCGCGGTGCGCGACCGGGCGCAGCTCTCCTTCGTCGCCGTTCTTGCGGCCCATGCGGCGCTTGCCAGGCTTGTCGACGCGCCGCGGCGTCTTCGCTGCAAATGGCCGAACGACCTTCTCGTCGATGGCCGCAAGCTTGCCGGCATCCTGCTCGAGGGAGAGACGGACTGGCTCGCCATCGGCTTCGGCATCAATCTCGCGCACCATCCCGAGGGGCTCGAACAGCCGGCGACGTCGCTTTCGGCGGCGTTCGGCGTTACAGTCAATCCGGAGACGGTGCTCGATGCGCTCGCCGCAGCCTTCGATACGATTCATGGCCGCTGGCTTGCAGCGGGGTTCGCGCCGATTCGCGCGGCGTGGACGGAGCGTGCCGCCGGTCTCGGAGAGCCGGTCGCCGTACGGGTCGGCCGCGAGGCGATCCGTGGCATCCTGCGTGGTCTCGATGAGGACGGCGCGCTGCGCATCGAGCGGCCCGACGGGACCTGCCGGCGCATTGCCGCGGGCGATGTGATTCTGGGCGGAGAAGGGTAGGACGATGCTGCTGGCCATCGATCAGGGCAACACCAATACGGTCTTCGCGCTGCTCGATGATGCGCGCGTGTTGCGCAAATGGCGCATCTCGACCGACGAGCGGCGCACGGCGGACGAATATATGGTCTGGATCGCGGCGCTGCTCGATGTCGCAGGGATCTCCCCGCAGTCGGTCGATGCGGCGATCCTCGCCACCGTCGTGCCGCAGGGGCAATTCAATCTCGTTCTTCTCTGCCGCCGCTATTTCCGGGTCGAACCGCTGATCGTCGGCGATCCCGCGGTGGAACTGGGCGTCGCGGTCAGGATCCGCGATCCGGCCGAGGTCGGGGCCGACCGGCTGGTCAATGCGGTGGCGGCGCAGGCGCTTTATGGCGGGCCGCTGGTGATCGTCGATTTTGGCACCGCGACCACCTTCGACGTCATCGACGCCGACGGCGGCTATCTGGGGGGCGTCATCAGCCCCGGTATCAATCTCTCGCTCAAGGCGCTGCACGAGGCAGCGGCGAAGCTGCCGCGCATCGCCGTCGAGGCCCCGCCCGACGATGCGGTACTCGGGCGCTCGACGCTCGAGGCCATGCGTTCGGGGGTCTTCTGGGGCTATGTCGGGCTCATAGACGGCATCGTCGCGCGGCTCAAGGCGGAGCAGGGCCGCGACATGCGGGTCATCGCGACCGGCGGGCTGGCGAAGATCTTCGCCGGTCGGACCGAGGCCATCGACGATGTCGATTTCGATCTCACGATCACCGGGCTGCGCCTCATTTACGAGCGCAATCGCCATCGCCGTCGTGCACCTGAACCCGAGGACGGGGCGTCCGATGAGTCTTGAGGGCATGCACGACGACGATCTTCTCTTCTGCCCGCTTGGCGGGTCGAACGAGATCGGCATGAACATGAATCTGTTCGGCTGCCATGGCCACTGGCTGATGATCGACTGCGGCATGAGCTTCGCCGACGACTGGCTTCCCGGCATCGATCTCATCTTTCCCGATCCGGGATTCATCGCCGAGCGTCACGAGGATCTGGTGGCGCTGGTCCTCACCCACGGTCACGAGGACCATATCGGCGCCGTGCCCTATCTCTGGCCGCGCCTGCGCTGTCCCATCTATGCGACGCCGTTCACCGCCGAGCTGGTGCGTGGCAAGCTCGCCGAGGCCGGCCTTGCCGAGGTCGCGCGGGTGCACGAGGTTCCCATTGCCGGATCGCTCGAGGCGGGGCCGTTCCGCGTCACCTATGTGCCGCTCGCGCACTCCATCCCCGAAGGCCATGGACTCAAGATCGAGACCCCGCGCGGGGTGATCTTCCACACCGGCGACTGGAAGCTCGACGCGGAGCCGCAGATCGGCGCGCCCTCGACGCCGGAAGAGCTGAGCGCCATCGGCGACGCCGGGGTTCTTGCCATGATCGGCGACTCGACCAATGTGTTTCAGGCCCACAGCTCGGGGTCGGAGCAGGCGGTGAAGGAAGGGCTGCACGAGATCGTCAAGGATCTTGAGGGTCGCGTCATCGTCACCACCTTCGCCTCCAATGTCGCCCGCCTCAAGACCATCGCCGAGGTGGCGAAGCGCGAGGGGCGCAAGCTGGTGCTTATCGGTCGCTCGATGAAACGGGTCGTCGCCGCGGCACAGAAGACCGGTTATCTCGGGGATTTGCCCGAGCTCGTGCCGGAGGAAGAGGCCGGCAACCTGCCGCGCGCAGAGCTGCTCGTGCTATGTACCGGTGCACAGGGCGAGCCGCGGGCGGCGCTGTCGCGTCTGGCGAGCGGCAGCTATCGCCACTTCGCCCTCGAGCCCGGCGATACCGTCATCTTCTCCTCGAAGATCATTCCCGGCAACGAGCTGTCCATCGGGCGGCTCGTCAACCGGCTGGCGCTTGCCGATGTCGAAGTCATCACCGAGCGGGAGGCGTTCGTGCATGTCTCGGGCCATCCGGGGCGGGAGGATCTCGAGAAGATGTATCGCTGGATCCGGCCCCGGGTCGCGATCCCCGTGCATGGCGAGCCGCGACACCTCAAACGCCACGCGCGATTCGCCCGTGAACTTGGCGTGCCCGAGGCCGTGGCGCCGCAGAACGGCGACATCATTCGCCTCGCGCCCGGGCCGGCGGCGGTGGTCGACCAGGCACCGGCCGGACGACTCGCGCTCGACGGCTCGCATATCGTGCCCGTGACG
>RFKS01000238.1 GCA_003694205.1 Alphaproteobacteria bacterium
CCTGGGCGAGTTCACGTTCGAGGGACCTCACCGTCTCGGCGAGCTGCGCCACCCGTTCCGGCAGTTCGGCCGGCGGTGCCTTGATCACCGCTGCCGCCTCGCGCAAGCGGCGTTCCTCGTCGAGCAGATAACGTCGCGCGGCCTCGCCGGTCAGCGCCTCGATGCGCCGGATGCCGGCCGCCACCGCGGATTCGGAAACGATTTTGAAGAGCCCAATATCGCCGAGGCGACGGACATGGGTGCCGCCGCAGAGCTCCACCGAATAGGGGCGCTCGGGATCCGCGTCGTCACGCCCCATCATGAGAACCCGCACCTCGTCGCCGTATTTCTCGCCGAAAAGCGCCATGGCGCCGCTTTTCACGGCTTCGTCATAGGACATGAGATGGGTCTCGACCGCGTTGTTCTCGCGGATCCTGACGTTCACCTCGGCCTCAATGACGTCGATCTCCTCCGCCGTCAGCGCCCTCGGATGCGAGAAATCGAAGCGCAGGCGCTGATCG
This sequence comes from Alphaproteobacteria bacterium, assembly GCA_003694205.1. GTDB lineage: Bacteria > Pseudomonadota > Alphaproteobacteria > Sphingomonadales > Rhodothalassiaceae > J134. Next base: position 501 of record RFKS01000238.1, read on the forward strand.
TCAACGAGCGAGCCCTTCTGGGTCACATGCGGTCCCAGATGCTTACGCAGGGCCGCGTGAAGAAGGTGGGTGGCGGAATGATTGGCGCGAATGCGATTGCGCCGTGCGGCATCGACCTCGAGCGTCACCACGTCGCCGACATGGAGCGTGCCTTCCTCGACCACCGCATGGTGGACCCAGAGGCTGTCGAGTTCCTTCTTCGTGTCCTCGACGGAAAGCCGCACGCCGGGGCCGGTAATTGTGCCCCGGTCACCGACCTGACCGCCGGACTCGGCATAAAAGGGGGTCTGGTTGACGATCACCGCCACATGGTCGCCCTCGTGCACCTCGTCCACGGGCTTGCCGTCCTTCACCAGCGCCAGCACCCGCCCCTCGCCGCGGTCGGCGCCATAGCCGATGAACTCGGTGCCACCGGTTTCTTCCTTGATGTCGAACCACACCGCCTCGGTGGCCGCCTCTCCTGAACCAGCCCAGGCGGCACGCGCGCGGCGACGTTGCTCGGCCATCGCTGCCTCGAAGCCGGCGACATCGACCCCGCGGCCCTCGGCGCGCAGCGCATCCTGCGTCAGGTCGAGCGGAAAGCCGTAGGTGTCGTAAAGCTTGAAGGCGATCTCGCCGGGCAGCGGGGCACCCGGTGCGAGCTTGGCCAGCGCCTCGTCGAGCAGCCTCAGCCCGCGTTCGAGCATCGAGCGGAATCGCTCCTCCTCGTGGCGCAGGGTCTCGGTCACGAGTGCTTCGGCGCGCGCGAGCTCGGGATAGGCGCTGCCCATGGCACCGACCAGCGTCGGCACGAGGCGGTAGAGGAGCGGCTCCTTTGCCCCCAACATATGGGCATGGCGCATGGCACGGCGCATGATGCGACGCAGCACATAGCCGCGCCCCTCGTTCGCCGGCAGCACACCGTCGGCGATGAGGAAACTCACCGCGCGGAGATGATCCGCGATTACCCGGTGCGAGGGCCGGTGCACCCCTTCCGCCCTGACGCCGGTTTCCGCTTCCGAGGCGGCGATCAGCGTGCGGAAGAGGTCGATCTCGTAATTGTCGTGTACGCCCTGCATCACCGCGGTGATGCGCTCGAGCCCCATGCCGGTGTCGATCGACGGCTTGGGCAGCGGCGTGCGGACGCCATCGGCCTGCTGGTCGAACTGCATGAAGACGAGATTCCAGATCTCGACGAAGCGATCGCCATCCTCCTCGTCGCTGCCCGGCGGTCCGCCGGGGATGTCCGGGCCGTGATCGTAGAAGATCTCCGAGCACGGCCCGCAGGGTCCGGTGTCACCCATCGACCAGAAATTGTCGCTCGTCGGAATACGGACGATCCGGTCCTCATCGAGCCCCGCGATCCTGCGCCAGAGATCGAACGCCTCGTCGTCCTCGGCGTAGACGGTGACCATCAGCCGCTCGACGGGAAGGGCAAACTCCTTATGCACCAGGTCCCAGGCATAGGCGATCGCGGCTTCCTTGAAATAGTCGCCGAAGGAGAAATTCCCCAGCATCTCGAAGAAGGTATGATGCCGGGCGGTATAGCCGACATTGTCGAGATCATTGTGCTTGCCGCCGGCGCGCACGCATTTCTGGGCCGATGCGGCGCGGCTGTAGGGCCGCGATTCGACGCCGGTGAACACATTCTTGAACGGCACCATGCCGGCATTGGTAAAGAGCAGGGTGGGATCGTTGAACGGCACCAGCGGCGCCGAGGGAACGACCTCGTGCCCGCGTCCGGCGAAGAAATCGAGAAAGGCGCGACGGATGTCGTTGAGTGCGGTCGGACGGCTCATAAGTCCTCATCGCCGAAAGGGGGGATTTGCCTGACGGCCCCACATGTCAGCGATTGCGCCGCATCCGTCAAGAGGCGGCCGGTCAGGGAGCGGTGCCGCCGCTGCCACGCGGCTCGATCACAATGCGGAAGCGGAAGGGGGAGTCGGCCGTCCCGGCAATGACCTCGTTTACCCCGAAATAGAGTGGTGCCGTCGCCTCCTGGCTGAAACGCGACAGATAGCGGCCATTGGCAAGCGTCCCGAGATAGCTGCCGAGATCGCGGACGATGAGATAGCCGTCGCGTTTTTCGAGCGCCAAATGCTCCGGCGAGAGCGAGGCGTCATTGCCGGGAAAAAGCGCGAGCCCGTCGGGGCGAATGGATGGCGGCCGGTTCGCCGTCATCACCCGTCCGATGCGGAAGGGAAATTGCCGCACGCGTGCGCCCCTCTCGCCGACCTGCTTTGCGACCAGCGGCGATTCGCCGAAGATGCGGACGCTCTCGAGGCGGGCAAGCGACGCCTTTTCCCGCGTGTCGTCCTCGATATCGAGCATGCGGCGATCCGCCTTCTCGAGCCGGGTGCACAGCATGCGCAGGAGCGGCAACCCGATCGGATTGTCCTCCGAGAAGACCTGCAGGAACTGCGGTCGATCGACCTTGAGCGCCGAAACGGGCGAGAGCGCCGTCATGGTCGTCGAACGCGGCTTGCCGAGGATGACCCCGCTCTCGCCGAAGATCTCACCCTTGCCGATGACAGCGAGCCGCACCTGCCGCCCGGACACCTCGCGCGAGACGGCGACCGCTCCTTCCTCGAGAACGAAGATGGCGTCCCCGGGATCGCCTTCCCGGTATATCACCTCGCCCTTCTTGTACTGGACGTGCTCCATGCGAAGCGCTCCCCATGGCGCTTGCCACACCCGCCTCTCGCCTTCTGCCCCGCAGGCGAGGCTAGGTGCGGTTGCTTAAGATTTGCTTATTCCTGTCCGCAATGGCAGGGAGGGGCCCGAGGATAGGACCGCTACCGATAGAGGGCTCCGATGCCGGATCTTTCACGCTATCTCAGCGACATCGAGCTCGACCGCCTGGTCACGGCGGCCCTCGCCG